>NZ_JAQMYQ010000007.1:0-162217 GCF_028369275.1 Mitsuaria sp. RG | reverse complement strand
CAGGGCGTCAACCGTTAATTTCAATAAAGTGGAATATCGGGGGAAAAGACCGCGTCAGGGCTGCAAGGTGCTCGCCGAAAGCCTTGCAGCGCCTATGAGACCGAGCGCCGCCCGCGCGGCGCATCGCGGCACAAGGCCGCTACATCTGTTTCGGGCCAATTATGCCTGTGAAAGTATCGGCGCCTGCCTTGGTGCATGCCTCGAGTCGTGCGCAGCGACAGTGGTGACCACGCTGAAACCGCGTCGGGCCAACAAGGCGGACCAGGTAATGGCCCAGGAGCGATTGGCCCGAAACAAATGTGGGAGCGGGCTCGCCCCGCGATGCGCCGCGCGGGCGGCGCTCGATCTCATAGGCGCCAGAGAATCTTCGGCGAACACTTCTGAGACACACAGCAATCCCACGGCGAACACCTCGCACACACAACCCAATCCCAAGACAGGCACCTCCCACATCTGTTTTGGGCCAGTCTGTCCTGTAATAAGGTTATCGCTGTACGCCTTGTTGGCCCGACGCGGTTTCGGCGTGGGCACCACTGGTTATCCTGCCGAACGCACCCCCACTGCGCTGCGGGAATGGCCGCGCGTGGTGACGATACCCAGGAACGAGATCACGATCGCCAGGCTCAGGGTGGCGGTTACCTCGGCGCGGTGCTCCTCGGTGAACATCATCACGGCCAGGGCGCCACTGATGAACAGGATCACCGCCCAGGTCAGCCAGGGGAACAGCCACATGCGGAACTTGAGGTTGGCGTTCTCGCGCTCCAGCCGCCCACGCATGCGCAGTTGCGAAATGGCGATCACCAGGTACACCAGCAGCGCGATGGCGCCGGAGCTGGCGAGCAGGAACTCGAACACGCCCTTGGGCGCGAAGTAGTTGAGGATGGCGATGGCCGCGCCGATCAGGGTGCTGCCGAACACCGCGGCGCGAGGGACACCCACCTTGGAGGTGTTCTTCAGCAAGGCCGGCGCATCACCCCGCTTGGCCAGCGAGTACATCATCCGCGAGGCAATATAGATAGAAGAGTTCATGCAGCTGGTTACCGCGATCAGCACCACGAAGTCGACCATCAGCGCCGCGTTGGGGATGTTCATGATTTCCAGCGCGCGCTGGTAGGAACCCACCACCGCCAGCTGCGGGTCATTCCACGGCACCACCGAGATGATCACGAAGATCGACAATATATAGAAGGTGCTGATGCGCCAGATCACCGAACGGGTGGCCTTGGCGATATTGCGCGCCGGGTCGCTGGACTCGGAGGCGGCAATGGTCACCGCCTCGGTGCCGATGAAGCTGAACATTACGGTGATGAAGGCGCCGACCACCGCGGACCAGCCCTTGGGCGCGAAGCCGCCGTGCTCATCCACCAGCGTGCTCAGCCCACTGACCTCGCGTTCCGGCAACCAGCCCGCCAGCGCGGCGAAGCCCAGGCCGATGAAACCGAGAATGGCGGTGACCTTGAGAATGGCGAACCAGAACTCGAACTCACCGTACTTGGCCACGCTGAACAGGTTGGTGCAGGCCAGTAGCAGCACCGAGGCCAGGGCGAAGATCCAGCTGTCCACCTGGGGGAACCAGGCGTTGAGCACATGCCCGGCAGCCAGCGCCTCGATGGGGATCACCAGCACCCAGAACCACCAGTACAGCCAGCCGATGGTGTAGCCGGCCCAGCGGCCGATGGCCTGGTCGGCGTAGGTGGAAAACGAGCCGGTGTCGGGGTGGGCCACGGCCATTTCGCCGAGCATGCGCATGACCAGCACCACCAGGGTGCCGGCCACGAAATAAGAGAGAATGGTCGCCGGGCCGGCCGCCGCGATGGCGTGCCCGGAGCCGACGAAGAGCCCCGCGCCGATGATGCCGGCGATGGACAGCATCGTTACGTGACGTGGCTTGAAACCTTGAGCAAGGTTGCCATCAGTTCCCACGGTGTTCATTGGTCTTGTTCTCTTTTTGCTGACACAAGGAAGGGACGGGCAGGCGCGGGCGAAACGGTCTCCTCGGCTAAGGGCGGAGTACGTTGCGCACGCTCTGTTACGGCCTTCTCAAGCGCCCGGGCAACGCACCGTGGGGATGCGGGCTTCACTTTAAGCCGGGCGCGGCGCCAGCAAAATGCTCGAAAACGTCAGACAACTGTTCGATCACGACACCGCGTGCCCATGCACGTCAGTCAAGCCCCTGGGCATGCCTGTTTGCGTCATTCGCGGTCGCGTAGATAGTCCCAGTAGAAGTTCACCACCGCGAACACCACGATCACCGTGACGATCATCAGGCCGATCTGCAGGTTGCTCATGGGGCCTCCCGTTGAGTCATCTGTAGGAGCGGGCTTGTCCCGCGATTGCGATCATGGGGGACGACATCGTTGTGCGGCCCGGCGCTGTCGCGGGACAAGCCCGCTCCTACAGTGCTGCGATGTCTGCCCGAACGGGCCAGGCGCTTGAGCGCCAGCACCATGAGCACGCCCAGCAGCATCATCGCCAGCACCAGCACGGCATAGGCCAGCCACCATGGCACGCCCGTGGTCATCATGCTGAACTCGGACATGCCGCCAATGCTGGCGATCAGGTTCAGCGGCAGGAACACCACGTTGATCAGGGTGAGCTTGCGCAGGGTCTCGTTCATCGCGTTGTTGGCCAGGTTGCCGCGGGCATCCATCAAGCCGGCGAACACCGTCGAGTAGATCTCGGCCTGCTTGTGGCACTGGTTGTTCTCGATCACCAGGTCGTCGATCAGCGCCAGCACCTCGGGGTTGAAATGGCGTTTCTCGCCATGGGCTCGAAGGCGCGAGAGCACCGCGCCATTGCTGTGGATGGCGTTGATGTAGTGGATCAGGCTCTCGCTGAGGTTGAACATCTGCATCAGGTGGTGGTTCTCCAGCGACTGCTCGAAACGTTGCTGCAGTTCGCGGGCGACCATCTTGATCACCTTCAGGTGCCCCAGGTAGTGGTGCAGGTTGTCGAGCAGGATGGCCAACAACACATCCATCGGATCGTGCAGTGCATGGCGCTGTCCGAGGCCGTCGAGCAGGGACGCGTCCGGGGCGATCAACACCAGGTGGCCGTCGACCATCAGCATGCCGAAGGAAGACACCTGGAAGGCGAAACTGTCTCCCCCGGTGTAGCTCTCCGGGCGCTTCCAGATCAGGAACAGGCCATCGCGGTGCAGTTCGATGCGCGACACCTCGTCCGGGTCGAGTGCCGAAGCCAGGGCATGGGCATCCAGGTGGAACCACGCCTGCAACAGTTCACGCTCGGCACTGTCCGGTTCGACGAACAGCAGCACCTCGCAATCGAGCCCCTCGCGCTTGCGCAACTGACCATGGGCCAGGCTGTAGCTTTCGATCATGCCAGCACCTCGTTACCAGGCTTGCCCCCGGCGCTTCTGCTCCAGGCGGCGGATGAATTCCTCCAGCACCAGGGTGTAGAGGTCGTCGTGCAGGTAGGCGTCTTCGATGCCGGCATCGAGGTTGGGGTTGTCGTTGACCTCGATCACCACCACCCGATCACCGACCTGCTTGAGGTCGACGCCGTACAGGCCATCGCCGATCAGGTTGGCGGCCTTCACCGCCAGCTCCACCACCGCACGCGGCGCCTCGTGCACGGCCAGGGTGCGGCACTCGCCGTTGACCTCGTCGCGCTGGGCCTGGTGGTTGAAGATCTGCCAGTGGCCCTTGGACATGAAGTACTGGCAGGCGAAGATCGGCTTGCGGTTGAGCACGCCGATACGCCAGTCGTATTCGGTGTAGAGGTATTCCTGGGCCAGCAGCAGCACCGAGTGCTCGAACAGTTCGGCAGTGGCGGCCTGGAGTTCGGCGGGGTCCTTGACCTTGATCACGCCCCGGGAGAAACAGCCGTCGGGAATCTTCAGCACCAACGGAAAGCCCAGCCGCTCGCCGATGCCTTCCAGCGCCTGGGGGTTGTCGCGGTAGAGGATCTCGCTGGCCGGCATGGCCAGGCGATGGCTGCGCAGCAGGTCGGTCAGGTAGACCTTGTTGGTGCAGCGCAGGATCGAAGCCGGGTCGTCCATCACCACCAGCCCTTCGCTCTCGGCCTTCTTGGCGAAGCGATAGGTGTGGTTGTCGACGCTGGTGGTCTCGCGGATCAACAGCGCGTCGTATTCGGCCAGGCGGGCGTAGTCCTTCTTGCCGATCAGCTCGACGTCGACCCCCAGTTGGCGACCGGCACGAATGAAGTGCTCCAGCGCCTTGGGGTTGGATGGCGGCAACGCCTCATCGGGGTCGTGGAGGATCGCCAGGTCGTAACGCGCCACCCGCCGCGAGCGAGGCTGGCGCCAGATCCGGCGGCTGAAGCCATCGAGGGCGTTGGCGAAGGGGTCCTGCTGGTCTTCACGCAACTTGTGCAGCGCGCCGGCCTTGACCCCGGCGATATGCCAGGCGCTGGTCTTGCGGAACTCCACCAGCAGGATCGGGCACGGGAAACTTTCGAACAGCTGGCGGGCGATGTCCTGCAGCGGTTCCAGATCGGTACGGCCGAAATACAGGGTCAGGGTGAAACCTTCGGTTTCGCCGTAGGGGTGATTGGCCAGGGCACTCTCGAGGCTGCGCGCCATGTCGTCGAGGGCCAATCCGTATAACGACTTGCGGGTCAACTCACTGATACTTCTGACCGAGGGAATGACTTTATGCCCGCGCGCCTCGGCCAATAACGAACAATAATAACCGTGACCTAGATATTTATAATTACGACATAGATTTATGACCTGGACACGCTTGCCGTTATCGGCCTCGCGTGGCTCTTCCAGGTACTCCTGGGCCGTCACGACATCCTCGCTGGGCAGGTAAGAAGCCCAGTCTTCACGCCGCTCCACGATGATCACCAGCTGACTTGACTTGTTATCCAGGGTCAGTGGATAAATAACACCAGTTGTACTTGAGTGTGAACTTTCCCCGGGCCAGCCAGGTAAGGGTTCCTGAAACGAAGACATGTTTGAAGCCCTGTGTTGGGTAGACACGGTTTCTATTAAGCACGAAGTTTTTCGAATGTCCCGTTTCATTACGCAACTTTTACGGCGGCCCTATGCACATCGAATTTCGCCTGGCAACTGTTGACGACCTGCCGGCCCTGCTGGCACTGGAGAACCAGTGCTTCGCCCTCGACCGGCTGACCCCGCGCAGCTTTCGCTGGATGCTGTCCCACGCCAATGCCAGCCTGCTGGTGGCGCAACGCGACGGCCAGCTGATGGGCTATGCATTGCTGCTGTTCCACCGCGGCACCTCGCTGGCCCGCCTGTATTCCATCGCCATTGCCGAGCAGGCCCGTGGCCATGGCCTTGGCGCCCGCCTGCTGGAACAGGCCGAACGCTGCGCCCTGGAGCACGAGCGCGCCTACCTGCGGCTTGAGGTACGCACCGACAATCCCAAGGCCATTGCCCTGTACGAACGCCACGGCTACCGGCGCTTCGCCCAGGTCGACGACTACTACGAGGACCACACCAGCGCCCTGCGCTACGAGAAGCGCATCCTCCAGCACCCGACGGGCGAGACGCGACCGGTCCCCTACTACGCCCAGACCACCGACTTCACCTGCGGCCCGGCCTGCCTGCTGATGGCCATGGCCGCGCTGCAACCGCAACGAACGCCAAGCCGTCGCGAGGAACTGCGCCTGTGGCGCGAGGCGACCACTGTGTTCATGACCTCCGGTCACGGCGGCTGCAGCCCTCATGGGCTGGCGCTGGCCGCCCGGCGTCGGGGCTTTCGCGTAAGGCTGCTGCTCAATACCGAGGGGCCGCTGTTTCTCGATGGCGTGCGCCAGCCCGGCAAGAAGGAGGTCATGCGCCTGGTCCATGAGGACTTCTGCGCCGAGCTGCAGGAAAGCGACGTGGTCATCGCGCGGCAGGCGCCGAATCTGCCCCGGGTGCTGGCCGAAGGCGGCCTGGCGCTGGTGCTGATCAGCAACTACCGGCTGACCGGCAGCAAGGCGCCGCACTGGGTGCTGGTCACCGCCTGCGACGACGACTTCGTCTACCTGCACGACCCCGACACCGACCACGCTCGCCACCGGCAGGCCCTGGACTGCCAGCACCTGCCGGTCAGCCACCAGGAGTTCCAGCGCATGAGCCTGTTCGGCGGGCGCAAGTTGCGGGCGGCGGTGGTGGTGTATGCAGGGAGTGAAACTGCGGCGTAAACAGAGACCGCCGGCTGACTGCGGTGCGGGCGGCCATCTTCTACGTCTGCCCTCACCGCGTTAGCACAAACCCTTACAACTTTTCATCCACGCTGCGGTTAACGTTCACCCTCACTTCACGGACCGGTATGGACGCCATGGCACTCCTCCTCGACGACCCCGCACTCGCGCAGGTCGAGCACTACCGCGACGACTCGCACCTGCGCGCCGAACTCAACGCCCTCACCCGCCAGACCTATGGCTTCGACTTCGAAGCCTGGTACCAGGCCGGCTTCTGGCAAGCCGACAACCAGCCGTGCTCACTGGTTCGCGACGGGAAGATGCTGGCTAACGCCTCGGCCAACCTGCTCGATTTCACCCTGGATGGCCAGCACCTGCGCTGCGTCCAGATCGGTACGGTAATGACCGCGCCGCAGGCACAGGGCCGTGGCTATAGCCGATACTTGATGGAGGTGCTGGTGGAGCGCTGGGCAGGTAACTGCGACCTGCTGTACCTGTTCGCCAACAGCACCGTACTCGATCTCTATCCCAGGTTCGGTTTTCGCCGAGTGGTCGAACACGAGTACTACCAGCCCTGGTCGACGCAACCACGGGCCACAACCTTCCACCCGGTGAACCTGGATGATGGCGAACAACGTCAACGTTTCATCGATGCGGTGGAAAAGAGTTGTCCACAGGCGCGATTGAGCCTGGTGCCGAATGTGCCGCTGACGATGTTCTATTGCGATGGGCCATACCGGGAGGCCTTGTTCCATTCCCCACAGCATGACGCGTATGTGGTGATGGAACAGGATGGCGAGCGGATGGTGCTGGTGGACGTGTTCTGCGAACGCGAACTGGCGCTGGCCGATGTGCTGGCTGAACTGGTCACGGCAACCACGCGGGAGGTGGTGCTGGGGTTCGCGCCGCTGAACTGCGAAGGCTTCGCGACACGGGTTGTGGATAACGATGATGCGTTGTTCGTCTGGGGAGCGGCACCTACCCGTGTCGATGGGCAGGTGCTGATGTTTCCATTGCTCTCGCATACCTGAATCGCGGGGCAAGCCTGCTCCCATGTCACCAGGTCAGGCAGATCTTGCCAAAATGCTTGTTGCTCTCCTGGTACTTGAAGGCCTCGACCATCTGCTCCAGCTCGAAGTGCTTGTCCACCACCGGCCGCAGGCCATTGGCGTCGATGGCGCGGACCATCGCCTGCTGCTGGGCGCGACTGCCCACCAGCACGCCCTGCAGACGGATCTGCCGTACCAGCGCCTGCACCAGCGGCAGCTGTCCGGCCACGCCAGTGAGGATGCCGATCAGCGACACATGCCCGCCGATACGCGCGGCGATCATCGACTGCTCCAGCGTGGCCGGGCCACCAACCTCGATCACATGGTCCACGCCGCGTCCGCCGGTCAGCGCACGAACCTTTTCGCCCCAGGCGGGCGTGGTCTTGTAGTTGATCAGGTGATCCGCGCCGAGCGCCTTGAGACGCTCCAGCTTGGCATCGCTGGACGAGGTGGCGATCACCGTGGCGCCGGCCAGCTTGGCGAATTGCAGGGCGAAGATCGAAACGCCACCGGTGCCCTGCACCAATACGCTGTCGCCGGGCTTGAGGTGGTCATCGCTCATCAGGGCGCGCCAGGCAGTGACGCCGGCGGTGGTAAGGGTCGCCGACTCGGCATGGCTGTAGCCCTTGGGCGCGAGGGTGAAGGAGCTGGCCCGGGCAGTCACCTGTTCACGGGCATAGCCGTCGATGCCGTCACCCGGCACGCTGGCAAAGCCCTCGACCTGAGCCTGGCCATCGAGCCAGTCGGGGAAAAAGGTGCTGACCACCGCATCACCAACCTGGAACTCGCTGACCCCGGCGCCCACCGCAATCACTTCGCCGGCACCATCGGCCATGGGGATGCGCCGCTCGCTCGGACCCCACATGCCGCTGACCACGGCGAAATCGTGATAGTTGAGGGAGCTGGCGTGCAGGCGCACGGTGATCTCGCCGGCCTTGGGCGCGGCGGTTTCGCAGGTGCCGACCTGGACCTTGTCGTAGCCGCCGCCGGGCAGGACGTAGAGGGCCTTGGTGCTCATGGGTGGGTCTCCATCAAGGGAAAAGATGCAGTGCAGCTTAGACAGGTCTGGACGATCGCGGGGCATGCCATCGCCAAGGTGACACCATTCCCCTGTAGGAGCGGCCTTGTGCCGCGAAAGGGCTGCGCAGCGGCCCCAGCCATTTTGGCTCTGATGATCCTGGGGCTGCTTTGCAGCCCTTTCGCGGCGCAAGGCCGCTCCTACAGAGGGATTGTGCAGGGCATGAGAGGCATCAGCCGAGCAACGCCCTCAGCGCCCGGCAATCGGCCGCATGCCAGTCGGCCAGCTGCGGCCATGGGTTGTCCGGCAGGTTGACCAGCACGGTGCGGGTGCCCGCGGCCCGGCCGCAGTCGAGGTCGAAGCGGTAGTCGCCGACCATCACCATCTCACCGGGGCTCACGTCCCAGGCGCGGGCGATCTGCAGCAGCCCGTCAGGGCTGGGCTTGGGCGCCGCCTCGTCGCGCCCGAGGATGTGCTCGACCGGGAAGCAGTCGGCCAGGCCGATGGCCTCGAGGGTGACATGGGCCAGTTCGCGGGCATTGCGGGTGAGGATGGCCAGCCGGCAATCACGCCCGGCCAGTTCACGCACCAGCTCCACTGCGCCGTCAGCGGCCTTGGAGGCGATTGCCAGGTCGCGCTCGTGCTCCAGCAGCCAGGCATGCTTGGCCGCCGCTTCCGCCGCCGGCAAGGCGGCCAGGTGGGTGAGGATGTCGTGGTCGGACGGGATGTCGAGCGCCTCGCGGATGGCCGCGAAGTCATGCACGGCGACCGTCAGGGTGCCATCCATGTCGAACACCCAGTGGCGAATATCCCCGAGGCTCATGCCCAGTCCTTGCGATGGCGGATCAGGCCTTCCTGGGTGGACGAGGCCACCAGTTGCCCGGCGCGGTTGAAGATGCTGCCACGGCAGAAACCGCGGGCGTTGCCGGCCCAGGGGCTGTCGGTGGCGTATAGCAGCCACTCATCGGCGCGCAGGTCACGGTGGAACCACAGCGAATGGTCGAGACTGGCGATCTGCATGTCCTTGCGCCACACCGACTTGCCATGGGGCAGCAAGGAAGTGGTCAGCAGGCCGAAGTCCGAGGCGTAGGCCAGCAGGTACTTGTGCAGCGCCGGGATGTCCGGGAGGTTGCCGTCGGCGCGGAACCAGGCGTACTTGATTGGTTCGCCCGGCTTGGGGTCGAACGGATCACGCTCGGTGATCGGGCGGATCTCGATGGGCTTGGCGCACAGCACCTTCTCGCGGATACGCTCGGGCAGCTTGTCGGCCATGGCACTGGCCAGCTCGACTTCACTGGGCAGGTTTTCCGGGCCGACCACGTCCGGCATCTGCGCCTGGTGCTCGAAACCGTCCTCGTCGTACTGGAACGATGCGCTGCAGGTGAAGATCGGCTGGCCCTTCTGGATCGCCGTGACCCGCCGGGTGCTGAAGCTGCCGCCGTCGCGCACGCGGTCCACCGAATAGACCACCGGCATGCTGGCATCGCCCGGGCGCAGGAAGTAACCGTGCAGCGAATGCACGTGGCGGGCGTCCTCGACCGTCTGGCTGGCCGCCGACAGCGACTGGCCGAGCACCTGGCCACCGTACAGCTGGCGGAAGCCCAGGTCCTGGCTGCGTCCGCGGAACAGGTTCTCCTCGATCGACTCGAGGCTCAGCAAGTCGACCAGATCGTCGAGTACGTGGCTCATGGGGTTCTCCTGGCAAGGCAATACGGCGCGGTTATACCGGCGAATGATACAGGGTTTTGCCGTTCGTCCCGTCGTACGAATGGCGACCTATTCAGCCGCGCAGGTTCTGTTGCCAGCGGTCGCGGTCGATGCGGTACAGCACATGGGGGCGTAGCGGATCGCCGACGGGCAGCCGCGGGTGCTCGAAGCTGCCCGCCAGGTCCTGGACCATGCCGATGGCCTGCATCACCTTCTGCGATGGCAGGTTGGCCTCGGTGGTGAACGACACCACCTCGTCCAGGTGCAACTGGGCGAAGGCACAACGCAGGCAGGCCCAGGCCGCCTCGCTGGCGAAGCCCAGCCCCCAGTGGCGGCGGGCCAGGCGCCAGCCGATCTCCACCGCCGGGCCGAACGGGGCGGCGAAGTTGACGTTGAGCAGGCCGGTCATGCCGATGAAGGCGCCGCTGTCCTTGCGCTCCAGGGCCCAGAGGCCGAAGCCGTACTCGTTGAAATGACCACGGATCCGGCCGATCAGCGCCGCCGCCTCGACCCGGGTCATCGGCGCGGGGAAATAGCGCATAACCTGCGGGTCGGCGCACAGGGCGGCGAACTCGCGCAGGTCGTCGTCCTGCCATTGGCGCAACACCAGGCGCGGGCTTTCCAGTTCGAGAATGGGGGTCATCGGCACGGCTCCGAAATCACGGTCTGGCAGTGTACAGCGTAGGCCGCGCGCATCAGCCAGCCGATGCTTTTTTCACATCGGCTTCACCGCCCCCCGACAGGCCGCTTCGCACAATGCCGCCACTATCGCGGCCTTCGTCGACGCCGCACTGCCATCGGAGTGACGCATGCACCCCAGCAACACCCTGCACAACCCGGCCCTGCTGGCCCCCCGCAAACGCCGCCGCTCGCGCACCGTGGTCGGCGCCGTCATCGGCCTGCTCCTGACACTGGCCGGGGCCAGCACCTGGCTAGCGACGAGGACGCACATCGTGAACCTTGGCAATGAGCAACAGTTGAGCGACAGCGGCCTGCTGCAGGACTGGAAGGAAGGCGCGGTGATCGTGATGATTCGCCATGCCGAACGCTGCGACAGTGCCCCGGGGCCGTGCCTGGACGATCCAACCGGCATCACCCTGTCCGGCAGCCAGGCGGCGCAACGGGTAGGCCAGGGCTTGCAGCAACTGGGGCTGGCCGGCGCCGACCTGCTCAGCAGCCCGAAGCTGCGCACCCGCCAGACCGCGCACTTCATCCTCGGCCAGGCCGTGACCAGCGAAGACTGGCTGGAGCGCTGCGACCGCCCGTTCCCGGCCGAGGCCATGGCCCGCAAGCGGCCCGGGCACAACCTGGTGCTGGTGACCCACAACGGTTGCATCGATCACTTCGCGCGCCAGCAGCATGTGCCGGGCGGTGAACGCGAGAGCGGTTATGCCAGCGCGCTGTTCGTGTCGGTGGATGGCAACGGCAAGGCGCGGATTCTTGGGCGGATGAACGAGCCGGACTGGCAAAGGGTGCTGGCGTCGGCCGACAAGTGATCGGCTACCAGCAATTCGCCATCCCCTGTGGGAGCGGGTTTACCCGCGAAGCAGCCAGCGCGGTCTCTGGCACCCGCTATGCGGGTGATCGCGGGTGAACCCGCTCCCACAGAAGCCAGCAAAGCTGGCAAGATCGGTGCTCGCCCCCACCGCACCGACACCATGCCCCTGCCGCTGATCTACCACGACGACTACAGCCCCGAGTTCCCGCCGGACCATCGCTTCCCGATGGACAAGTTCCGCTTGTTGCGCGATCACCTGGTGGACAGTGGCCTGACCACCGACGCCGCCCTGCTGCGCCCGGAGATCTGTCCCAACGACATCCTCGCCCTGGCCCATGACCGCGACTACATCGAGCGCTATATGAACGGCGAACTGTCCCGCGAGGACCAGCGCCGCCTCGGCCTGCCCTGGAGCGAGGCCCTGGCCCGGCGCACCGTGCGCGCCGTGGGTGGCTCGCTGTTGACCGCCGAGCAGGCGCTGCAACATGGCATCGCCTGCCACCTGGCCGGCGGCACCCATCACGCCCACTACGACCACCCGGCCGGCTTCTGCATCTTCAACGACCTGGCGGTGATCAGCCGTTACCTGCTGGAGGCCGGCCGTGTGCACCGGGTGCTGATCTTCGACTGCGACGTGCACCAGGGTGATGGCACCGCGCGCATGCTCCAGGACACGCCGGAGGCGATCACCGTGTCGCTGCACTGCGAGCAGAACTTCCCGGCGCGCAAGGCCCAGAGCGACTGGGACATCCCCCTGCCCCGCGGCATGCACGACAGCGCCTACCTCAAGGTGGTCGAAGATGCGCTGAACTACCTGCTGCCGCTGTACCAGCCCGACCTGGTGCTGTACGACGCCGGCGTCGATGTGCACAAGGACGACGCCCTGGGTTACCTGCAACTGACCGACGCAGGCCTGGCCGCCCGCGACGAGCATGTGTTGCGCCAGTGCCTGGGCCGCGACATCCCGGTGATGGGCGTGATCGGCGGCGGCTACAGCAAGGACCGCGAAGCCCTGGCCCGGCGCCACGGCATCCTCCACCACAGCGCAGCGCGGGTGCTCGGTTGTTCACAATGACTGTGGAACCGCTTGTGGATAACCTGCGGGAAAGCCGCTCCAGCCCTTTAACTGCCTGAGCTGCAAAGAATTGATCGTTTTTTGAGCAGTGTCGTGACAGGCCCCGCTGAGGTAGAATGCGCGGTCTTTTCCACAGCCTGTCGCCCGCCATGAACGATCCCCGCCCCGCCTCCCGCCCCCTAGTCGCCGTGATCGGCGGCGGCCCCGCCGGCCTGATGGCCGCCGAGACCCTGGCCCGGCGCGGGATGGCGGTAGAAGTGTTCGACGCCATGCCCTCGGTGGGCCGCAAGTTTCTGCTGGCCGGCGTCGGCGGCATGAACATCACCCATTCCGAGCCCTACCCCGCCTTCGTCGGCCGTTACGGCGCACGCCAGGGCGAGATCGACACGCTGCTGCGCGACTTCGATGGCGAGGCCCTGCGCCAGTGGATTCACGGCCTGGGCATCGAAACCTTCGTCGGTACCTCGGGCCGCGTGTTCCCTCGCGACATGAAGGCCGCGCCGCTGCTGCGCGCCTGGCTCAAGCGCCTGCGCGAGTCCGGCGTGGTTATCCACACCCGGCACCGCTGGTTGGGCTGGACAGCCGAAGGTGCCCTGCGGATCAGTTATCCACAAGGCGAGCTGCAGGTACGGGCCGACGCCGTGGTGCTGGCCCTGGGTGGCGGCAGCTGGGCACGCCTGGGCTCGGACGGTGCCTGGGTGCCGCTGCTGGCCGAACGCGGTGTGGATATCTCTGCGCTGCGGGCGAGCAACTGCGGTTTCGAGGTCGAGGGCTGGAGTGATCTGCTCAAGGACAAGTTCGCCGGCGCCCCGCTGAAGAACATCGCCCTTGCCATGCCCGGCGCCGCGTCGCGCAAGGGCGAATTCATCCTCACCGCCCAAGGGGTGGAGGGCAGCCTGGTGTATGCCTGGTCGGCGGCGCTGCGGGAGGCGATCGACTGCGACGGACGGGCGACGCTGCTGCTCGACCTGCTGCCGGACCGGCCTGTGGACAAGATTGCCCAGGCCCTGGCCAAGCCCAGGGGATCGCGCTCGATGGCCAAGCACCTGCACGGCCAGCTCGGGATCGACGGGGTGAAGGCGGCCTTGTTGCGCGAGTTGACCGACCAGGCGACCTTTGCCGACCCCGAGCGCCTGGCGGCGGCGATCAAGGCATTGCCGATCACGCTGGTGCGGACCCGGCCGCTGGACGAGGCGATCAGCAGTGCTGGTGGCGTAAGGTTCGAAGGATTGGATGAGGGGCTGATGGCGCGCAACCTGCCCGGGGTGTTCTGCGCGGGGGAGATGCTGGATTGGGAGGCGCCGACTGGGGGGTACCTGCTGACGGCGTGTTTTGCCAGTGGTTTGCGGGCAGGAAATGCTGCGGCGGATTGGTTAATGCGTCAGGTCAGGTAGATTGCCGGGGCTGCTACGCAGCCCTTTCGCGGCACAAGGCCGCTCCTACAGGGTGATGCGCGGTCCTCTGTAGGAGCGGCCTTGCCGAGGCGTCGGACCGGCCGGAAAGGGCGGCAAAGCGGCCCCCAAAATCTCAAGGCTTACGCTTGCCCGGTTTGCCACCAAAGCTCGGCACCTTGCGCACCGCCTTGACCGCCGGCGCCGAAGCCCCCGCCTCCTCGCTGTCCATCCAGCGCCCCAGACCACGCTTGGCACTGTTCTCTTTCGGTTTCTTGGGCTTCTTCGGCTTTTTCAGCACCTGGCCACTGGCATCGGTCACCGGCACCCGGTGCTCGGGGATGAAGTCCGGCTCCTCATGGCGCGGCAGCACCTGGCGGATCAGCGTCTCGATCGACGCCAGCAGTTGCACCTCGTCGGCGCACACCAGCGAGATCGCCTCACCCTTGTTGCCCGCGCGGCCGGTCCGACCGATACGGTGCACATAGTCCTCGGCGACGATCGGCAGGTCGAGGTTGACCACCAGCGGCAGGTCGTCGATATCCAGGCCGCGGGCAGCCACATCGGTGGCCACCAGCACCTGGACTTCACGCGCCTTGAAGGTGTCCAGGGCGCGCTGGCGGGTGGCCTGCGGGCGGTCGCCGTGGATACCGTCGGCGTTCACGCCCTCGGCCAGCAGACGCTCGACCAGTTGGTCCACGCCATTGCGGGTCTTGGCGAACACCAGCACCTGCTTCCAGCGCTGCTTGCGCAGCAGGTGGCAGAACAGGTCGGCCTTGCGCTTCTTGTCCACCGGTACCAGCCATTGCTTGACCGTGTTGGCAGCGGCATTTCGCGGGCTGACTTCGATGCTCAGCGGGTCGTTCAGCGCCAGGCCCGCGAGCATACGGATCTGGTCGGAGAAGGTCGCGGAGAACAGCAGCGTCTGGCGCTTGCGCGGCAACGCCGCATACACCGCCTGCAGCTCTTCGGCAAAGCCCAGGTCGAGCATGCGGTCGGCTTCGTCGAGCACCAGGGTCTGCACCTGGCCGAACTTGATGGCGTTCTGGCGGAACAGGTCGAGCAGACGGCCCGGGGTGGCCACCAGCAGGTCGACGCCACGGCGCAGACGCATCATCTGCGGGTTGATGCTGACGCCGCCGTACACCGCGTAGGTGGACAGCGGCAGGTTCTCGGCATACTCACGCACATTGGCGTGGACCTGCTCGGCCAGTTCGCGGGTCGGCACCAGCACCAGCGCGCGCACCGAGTTGCTGGCGACCTTCTCCCCTTCCAGCGCCAGGCGTTGCAGTACCGGCAGGGCGAAGCCGGCGGTCTTGCCGGTGCCGGTCTGGGCGGCGGCCATCAGGTCGCGGCCGGCGAGCACGGCGGGGATGGCCTTGGCCTGGACCGGGGTGGGCGTGGTGTAGTCCAGCGTCTGCAGGGTGCGCAGCAGCGGTTCGATCAGGCCGAGTTGGGCGAAATTCATGGCAATACCGTCAGGGGTTCAGCGAAGGCGGCAAGTTTACCCCAGCACCACGGTGGCCCAAAGAACAAAGGGCCCGCTCCCACACGGATCGCGCCAGATTCTAGAAATTGAGCAAGACAGTTGCTCCCACAGGGTCAGAAGTCCGCTACCTTATTTGCACACCCCTTCTTTGAGCGGCACTGGCGACTCCGGCGCCTTGCGCCACTGCGGCAGGCCGATCAGCACCACCGCGCCGATGATCACCGCCATGGCCACGCACTCCTCGGCGCCGATCTGCTCGCCGGCGAAGACGATCCCCAGCAACACCGCCACCGCCGGGTTGACGTAGGCATAGCTGGTGGCCGCCGCCGGGCGCACGTGCTTGAGCAGGTACATGTAGGAACTGAATGCCAGGATCGAGCCGAAGAACACCAGGTAGGCCAACGCGCCCCAACCGGCGGCGGTGGGCATCTGGGTCAGGCGCTCGCCGCTGACGGCACTGCCGATCAGCAACGCGGCGCCGCCCACCAGCATTTCTGCGGCACTGGCCATCGCGCCCTGGGGCAGCGGCAGGCTCTTGCTCCACACCGAACCGAAGGCCCAGGCTGCCGCGGCGAACAGGATCAGCGCCGCGCCCATGGGGCTGGCCTGCAGGTTCGAGCCCATGTTGAGCATGCCGATGCCGACCAGCCCGAGAGCGATCCCCGCCCACTCCAGGCGCGAGTTGCGATGGCCGAAGAACAGGCCGAACACCAAGGTGAACAGCGGCACCGTGGCCACCGCCAACGCCGCCACGCCCGAGGCGACCCCGGCATGCTCGGCCAGGGTCACCCCGCCGTTGCCGCAACTAAGCAACAGGAAACCGATCGCCCCGGCCGCGCGCCACTGGGGCCAGGTCGGCGCCGGCACACCACGCCAGCGCAGGAAGCCATAGAGCAGGCTGCCGGCAATCACGAAACGCACCCCGGCCATCAGCATCGGCGGCCAGGACTCCACGCCGATGCGGATAAACAGGTAGGTCGAGCCCCAGACCAGGTACAGGGCAAGAAAGGCGCCAACAAGCAACAACGGGAAGCGACGGGAGGAGGACATGGCAAGGGCTCGAAATCCGTTTACGGGTGGATTAGTTTAGAAAGGCCCAGGCGCAAACTTAAGTTATAAAACACGTTTAAAACACCAAAACACTTTGTAATGGATGGTTGTTCGGCCACCTTGCCGTCGATTGCAAAGCCAACAGGAATCACCATGGACAAGTATGACCGCATGCTCCTCGCCGCCCTGCTGGAAAATGGCCGGGCCACCTACGCGCAGCTGGCGCGCCAGGTCAATCTGTCGGCCCCGGCGGTGGCCGAACGGGTGGCCAAGCTGGAAGCCAGCGGGGTAATCAGCGGCTACACGGCCAAGGTCGATCTGGAGAAGATCGGCCTGCCGATCCAGTGCGTGATGGAACTGCGCCTGGCCAGCCATGGCAACCAGCAGGCCTACGAGGCCCTGGAGAAAATCCCCGAACTCACCGAATGCCACCGGGTGACCGGCGACCCGTGCGTGATCATGCAGGCGGCCGTCACGTCGATGGGCGAGTTGGAGGCGCTGATCAACCGCGTATCGCAGCTGGGCTTCACCAAGACCTCGATCATCCTGTCGAGCGCAGTGGCGCGACGGGTGCCGCTGGGGCACCTGGAGGGCAACGGCAAAAAGAGCTGAAACAGCAGCGCGGAAGCGGCGGTTCGCCGTTGCGACTTGGCCCGCGATAGAGCCGGCATTGCGATCGCGCGGCAAGCCCGCTCCCACGCACGGCTCCCACGCACCACTCCAGCCCGGAACCTGTGTACAGGTCAGTGGCGCAACAGTAACTTGCCTTCGATGGGCACATAACGGCTGGCCGCGCGGATCAGTGCCAGGGCTGTCAACCCGGGTACACCGTAGACCACCGTTTCGACGCCATGGCGTTGCATAGCACGCTCCAGCAACAGGTCGAAATCACCGTCGCCCGAGGCCAGCACCACCTGGTCGACCCGCGCCGCCGCCTCGATGACATCGAGGGTAATGCCCACGTCCCAATCGCCCTTGGCGGAACCATCGGCGCGCTGGATGAAGGGTTTGAGGCGCACCTCGAACCCGAGGTTGCGCAGGATCTGCTGGAATTGCTGCTGCTTGCTGTCGCCACGGTCGATGGCATAGGCCACCGCCTCGACGATCTGCCCTTCGCGGCTGACCTCGGCCCACAGCGCGGCGTAGTTGAAATGGCAGCCATGGCCTTGGCGAACCGTGTAGTAGAGGTTCTGCACATCGGCGAACAGGGCGATTTTCTTCAAGCGTGGACACCTCGTGTCTGCGGGGCTGCCTGGCAACCCCGCACCATGATTCAACCCTTGGCCGATCGGTCGATCGAGAAGCCAGCCCAGTCCTGGCTCACCGGCATCAGCTCCAGGCTGTTGATGTTGATATGCGCCGGCTGGTTGAGGATCCAGAAGATGGTCTCGGCGATATCCTGGGGCTGGATCGGATCGGCACCGGCGTAGGTCGCATCATACTTCGCCTGGTCCCCACCGAAACGCACCAGCGAGAATTCGCTCTCGCACAGCCCCGGCTCGATATTGCTCACCCGCACGCCGGTCCCTCGCAGGTCGCAGCGCAGGCTCAGCGAGAACTGGCCGACGAAGGCCTTGGTGCCGCCATACACGTTCGCGCCCGGGTACGGGTAGTTGCCCGCCACCGAACCGACGTTGAGGATCGACGCGCCGCGGCCATGGGCAATCAACCGAGGCAACAGCAAGCGAGTGGTGTACATCAGCCCCTTGATGTTGGTGTCGACCATGGTTTCCCAGTCGTCCAGGCTGCAGTTCTGCGCGGCGTCGACACCCAACGCCAGGCCGGCGTTGTTGACCAGGCCCTGGAGCTTGTCGAAGGTCGGCGGCAGGCTGGCGATGGCTGCCTCCATCGCCTTGCGGTCACGCACGTCGACCACCAGGCTGTGCACCTCGGTCTTGGCCGACAGTTCCTGGCACAACGCATCCAGGCGCTCCTTGCGCCGACCAGTGAGCACCAGCTTCCAGCCGGCGTCGGCGAAACGGCGGGCGGTGGCCTCGCCAAAACCGGACGTCGCGCCAGTGATGAATACGGTGGATGTCATGCTCTTCTCCTCAGCGTGGGATTGTCGTCGACTGGCCTCGCAGCATGCCCGGCGCAGGGCCCGACCACAACCGTCATCGCCACTGGTCAAAAAACGTACTAACCCCGCTGATGCCCGTGATAGAAGGGCTGCGCCGGGCTATGCGCATCTTATCCACAAGGCTTTCCCCACGGATTGGGGGCAACTCGTCGGGTCAAGGGAACCTCTGTAGGTTGTGGACATCGCTGCATGATGGCGCAACGCTTTCAACCATGCTGCCTGTGGCGGTCTGTCCAAGGTTTTTTCACAGAGTTATCCACAGAAAATAACGTACTCTGGGCAAACCGATCTGCTGCGCAAAACCCATGCAAAATCATGCACAAGCAGCACTTGATCAAAAAACGATCAAATACTTGGAGGCGCTGGTTTATCTGGGCTGGAGCGAGGTGCCACCATGTTTTCCACAGGCGGTTCCACACAATCCGTGGAAAGTTTTCCACTTGTGGAAACAAGGGTTTGCAGTGGGGTTGTGGAGTGTTTCAAGAAAGATATGCGACAAGTTGTCCACATGCGGTGAAAGCATCGCCAAGCGCTGCGATCCCCTGTAGGAGCGGCCTTGTGCCGCGAAAGGGCCGCGAAGCGGCCCCGGCGATTTCACATGATGCTGAGATCTTGGGGCCGCTTCGCGGCCCTTTCGCGGCACAAGGCCGCTCCTACAAAGAGCGTGCTAAATCCTCAGTGCCCGCCCAGATAGGCGTTACGCACCTCCTCGTTGACCAACAGTTCCTGGCCCGTCCCGGTCATGCGAATCTGCCCGTTGACCATCACATAGGCTCGATCAGACAGCTTCAGCGCGTGGTTGGCGTTCTGCTCCACGAGGAAGATGGTCATGCCGGTCTGCGCCAACTCGCGCAAGGTGGAGAAGATCTGCTTGACCACGATCGGCGCCAGCCCCAGCGAGGGCTCGTCGAGCAGCAACAGCTTGGGTCGGCTCATCAGCGCGCGGGCGATGGCGAGCATCTGCTGCTCGCCGCCGGACATGGTCATGGCGCGCTGGTTGCGCCGCTCCTTGAGCCTCGGGAACAGCTCGAACATGCGCTGCATGTCCTCACCGGCATGTTTGTCGCCAATCGGAATGGTGCCCATCATCAGGTTCTCCTCGACGGTCATGTCGGGGAACACCCGGCGCCCTTCCGGAGACTGGGCGATGCCGTTGGAGGCAATGTAGTGCGACGACTTGCGGGTGATGTCGGTGCCGCGATAGACGATCTGCCCGGAGGCCGCCCGCGGCTGGCCGAAGATCGACATCAGCAACGTCGACTTGCCCGCGCCGTTGGCGCCGATCAGGCTCACCGTCTCGCCTTCGTTGATGTGCATCGAGACTTTCTTCAGGGCCTGGATCGGCCCGTAGAACACATCCAGGTCCTTCAACTCGAGAATGGGCGCGCTCATATCAGCTCCTCTTCGTCTGCGCCCAGGTAGGCGGCGATCACCGTCGGGTTGTGGCGGATGTCCTGCGGCGTGCCCTCGGCGATCACGTTGCCGTGGTCGAGCACGACAATATGATCGGAGATGCTCATGACCATGCCCATGTCGTGCTCGATCAGCACCACGGTGATGTCGTGCTCGTCACGCAGCACGCGGATCATGCGGCTGAGGGCCTCGGTCTCCTGCGGGTTGAGGCCGGCGGCCGGCTCGTCCAGGCAGATGATCTTCGGCCGCGTGCACATGGCCCGGGCGATTTCCAGACGGCGCTGCTGGCCGTACGACAGCTCGCCAGCCAGGCGGTTGGCGCAATCGACCAGGTCGACCACCTCCAGCCAATAGAACGCATGGTCCAGCGCGTCGCTCTCGGCCTTGCGGTAACCCGGGGTGTTGAGCACGCCGGCCAGCAGGTTGCGGTTGACCCACATGTGCTGGGCCACCAGCAGGTTCTCCACCACCGACATTTCCTTGAACAGGCGAATGTTCTGGAAGGTGCGCGCAAGACCTGCGCGGTTGACCAGGTGGGTCCCGCCGAACATCTTGTAGTACAGGCGGTTGGCGAAGCGCGCCGGCGAGACGAAGTCCGCCGCCTGGAAGCGCTCGCCGAGCAGCTGGATGACGTTGGTGTGGCTGCCTCGCACGTTCAGCTCGATACGCCCGCCGCTGGCCTTGTAGAAGCCGGTGAGGCAGTTGAACACAGTGGTCTTGCCGGCGCCGTTGGGACCGATCAGGGCGAAGATCTGGTTACGCTTGACCTTCAGGCTGACATCGCTGAGCGCCTTGATCCCGCCGAACTGCATCATCAGGTTGTCGACCGACAGAATGATTTCGTCGCTCATGGCGCCACTCCTTTACGCGGGACCACACCGGTGCGGCTGATGCGGATCAGCCCCCGCGGTCGCCAGATCATCATCAGCACCATCAACACGCCGAACAGCAGCACCCGGTACTCGGAGAAGCTGCGCAGCAGCTCCGGGGCCACGGTCAGCACGAACGCCGCGATCACCACGCCCACGGTCGAGCCCATGCCGCCAAGCACGACGATGGCCAGGATCAGCGCCGACTCGAAGAAGGTGAACGACGACGGGTTGACGAAGCCCTGGTAGGTGGCGAAGAACACCCCGGCCAGGCCGGCGGTGGAAGCGCCCAGGGTGAACGCCGAGAGCTTGACCAGTACATGGTTCAGGCCCATGGAGCGGCAGGCGATCTCGTCCTCGCGCAGGGCCTCCCAGGCGCGCCCGACCGGCATGCGGGTCAACCGGTGCTTGATGTACAGCACCGCCAGTACCACCAGGAACAGCACGGCATAGATGAACACGAACTTAAGGTTAGGGTTGTAATCGAAGCCGAAGAACTCATGGATCGGCACTCCGCCGTCCTTCGCCCGACGGCCGAACTCCAGCCCCAGGAAGGTCGGCGACGGCGCCGGCATGCCGTTCGGGCCGCCGGTGAACGACAGCCAGTTGTTCAGCACCAGCCGAATGATCTCGCCGAAGCCCAGGGTGACGATGGCCAGGTAGTCGCCGTGCATCCGCAACACCGGGAAGCCAAGGATGCACCCGGCCAGCGCCGCAGCGATCGCCGCCAGTGGCAGCACGCTCCAGAAGCCCAGGCCCAGGTACTGGTAGCCGAGGGCCAGGCCGTAGGCGCCGATGGCGTAGAACGCCACGTAACCCAGGTCGAGCAGGCCCGCCAGGCCCACCACGATGTTCAGGCCAAGGCCCAGCAGCACGTAGATCAGGCCGAGGATGACCACGGTCAGCAGGTACTTGTTGGCGAACACCGGGAACACGATGGCGATGACGATCAGCGCCGGGATGATGTAGCGCAGCCGCGACTTGTAGTCCGGCGCCAGTACATGCACGCCCGAACCACCGCTGTCGAAGCCCTGGAGCATGCGCTGGCCGGTCGGTGTCTGCAGGAACACACTGAGGATGAAACGCCCGATCATCACACCGCCGACCAGCCAGGCCACGCGGGCCGGCTCGGCGTTGAAGCTGTAGCCGTCGAGCACCACGCCGACGACCGGACCGAAGACGATGAGCGCCAGCAGGCCGGCGACGATCGTCTCCAGCAGGCTGCGTTTGAGGTCGAAACCCTTGGATTGGGCAACAGAGGCAGAATTGGCAGCGGACATGTTCACACCTTAGCCACGAGCGGGCGACCCAGCAGGCCTTGGGGACGGAAGATGAGGATCATCACCAGCAGCGAGAAGCTGAACACGTCCTTGTAGTCGGAGTTGATCAGGCCGGAGAACAACGATTCGGAGATCCCCAGGATGATGCCACCGAGCATCGCCCCCGGCAGCGAGCCGATGCCGCCGAGCACCGCGGCGGTGAACGCCTTGATGCCGATGATGAAGCCGGCGTAGAAGTCGAAGGTGCCGTAGTTCATGGTGATCAGCACACCGGCCAGCGCGGCCATCACCGCACCGATGACGAACACGTAGGAGATCACCCGGTCGGTGTTGATGCCCAGGATCGAGGCCATCTTGCGATCCTGCTGCGTGGCCCGGCACATGCGCCCGAGCTTGGTGTACTTGATGACATAGGTGAGCAGCGCCATGCCGACGAAGGCGGCCACCAGGATGAAGATCTTGGTGTAGGTCAGTTGCACGAAGCCTGTACCCACCTCGACGCGCATGGCGCCTTCGAGCAGGGTCGGCACGCCTTGCTGGCGGGCGCCCTGGCTGATCTGCGCGTAGTTCTGCAGGATCAGCGAGATGCCGATGGCGCTGATCAGCGGGGCCAGGCGGGTGGAGTTGCGCAGGGGTTTGTAGGCGATGCGTTCGATGGTGAAGCCATAGACGCCGGTGACGACGATGGTGAACAACAGGGTGCCCAG
This sequence comes from Mitsuaria sp. RG, assembly GCF_028369275.1. Classification (NCBI taxonomy): domain Bacteria; kingdom Pseudomonadati; phylum Pseudomonadota; class Betaproteobacteria; order Burkholderiales; family Sphaerotilaceae; genus Roseateles; species Mitsuaria sp. RG. Next base: position 139,453 of record NZ_JAQMYQ010000007.1, on the reverse strand, counting down.
CATCAGCAGCGGAAACGACTCGATACCGAAGTAGGCCAGCAATGCCAGGCTGATCGCCGCGAGGTACGCGGAGATCATGTACACCTCGCCGTGCGCGAAGTTGATCATGCCGATGATGCCATAGACCATTGTGTAGCCGATGGCGATCAGGCCGTAGACCGACCCGAGGGTCAGGCCGTTGACCAGTTGCTGCAGGAAAATACCATCCATAACGCAATCTCACCTGATTGAGATTGCACGAGCGCCGACCACGCAGGATCCGGATGCAACGGCCCTCGCAGCGCAGAACTGTGCAGATCTACTGACAATGACAGGTACCGCGGGGCTACGGCCCGGTGCGAAACGCACGCGGGCCGTTGGCCATTTTTATTTTTGTTTTTCCAGCTGGTGGTACTTGCCGTTGGCATCCCACTGGTAGACCACGTAGTCGGAGACGGTCAGGTCGCCCTTGCTGTCCCACTTCTTCTCGCCCATGACGGTCTTGACCGGGTTGGCCTTCAGCCACTTGGCGGCGTCCTCGCCCTTGTTCGACTTGGCGCCGTTGAAGGCGGCGGCCAGGGCCTGAACCGAAGCGTAGGCGTACAGGGTGTAGCCCTCTGGCTCGGTGCCGTTCTTGCGGAACTCCTCGACCACGGTCTTGCTGTCGGGCAGCAGGCGCGGGTCGGCGCCGAAGGTCATGTACACACCGTTGGTGTACTGGGCGCCGCCGGCGGTGGCCACCAGTTCGTCGGTGACGATGCCGTCGTCGGACATGAACGCCACATCCTTCAGGCCCTGCTCGCGCAACTGGCGTACCAGCGGGCCGGCCTCGGGGTGCAGGCCGCCGAAGTAGACGACATCGGCACCGGCGGCGCGGATCTTGGTGACCACGGCGCTGAAGTCCTTCTCGCCACGGGTCAGGCCTTCGTACAGCACCGGCGTGACGCCGCGCTTGATCAACTGCGCCTTGGTCGCGTCGGCCAGGCCCTGGCCGTAGGTGTCCTTGTCGTGCAGCACGACGACCTTCTTGCCCTTGAGCACATCGACGATGTAGTTGCCGGCGACGATGCCCTGCTGGTCGTCACGGCCGCACATGCGGAACATCGCGGACAGGCCGCGTTCAGTGACCTGCGGGTTGGTCGAGCCTGGGGTGATGGCGATCACGCCGGCCTCGTCGTAGACCTCGGAAGCGGGGATGGTGTTGGAGGAGCAGAAGTGACCGACCACGCCCGCCACCTTGTCCTGGTCGACCAGGCGGTTGGCCACGGCCACGGCCTGCTTCGGCTCGCAGGCGTCATCGCCCTTGACCAGGACGATCTTCTCGCCGTTCACGCCACCGGCCTTGTTGATCACATCGGCCGCTGCCTGCGCACCTTTCATGTACTGCTCGCCAAACGCTGCGTTGGCCCCGGTCATGGGACCCGCGACGCCGATCTTGATGTCGGCCTGAACATACGAAGAAACACCCAGTGCCGTGGCTACGGCCAGTGCCAGGAAACCTTTCTTGTAAAACGTCTGCGACATGAGGTGGTGCTCCTAGAATATTTTTTTTGGTTGGCACTACAACTTCTCAGCCCTGTGCTCCGAGCAAGGGCCGTGCCAGTGGTTTTGTCTTCCGGGAAAACACACGACAGGGGGTGAACAGTGGCGACCGGCGGCCTTTTCTTTATTGAGCGTGCAACCGTCTATTGCGGAGCGAGCGCTACCGACATGCCTAGACAAGGAGCAACCTTCGAGCGCCATCATTGCAACCCTTGCGAGTGTTAACGTGCAACCGACCTGTAACAGCGGACGTCACCGAACTGCACACCACTGGTGCGTGACTGCTACAGGCGGCACCGTTAGAAGGCTAGTCGGTGCACGGAAAAACACCTGCTTTGACTGAGCTGGCCTCTTCGCGGGTAAACCCGCTCCCACATGGACCGCGCGACGCCTGAGCCTCACATGGAGGAGTCAGCTTCCACAAAAGACAGTTGCTGTCACAGGATGGCACTCTACCTGTGGGAGCGGGTTTACCCGCGAAGAGGCCGGTACAGGCGCAATATCACCCCAAAGGCTGGCACAATAGCCGCCATTGCCCGCCTTGGAGCTTCCCCCTGATGAGCGAGAGCGCATTCGCCGAGCGCATCGTGCACAACCTGCTCGACACCGACTTCTACAAACTGACGATGATGCAGGCCGTCCTGCACAACTACCCGGACGCCGACGTCGAATGGGAATTCCGCTGCCGCAATGGCGAAGACCTGCGGCCCTACCTGGGCGAGATCCGCAACCAGCTCGAACTGCTCAGCGAGCTGACCCTGGACGATGACCAACTGGCCTTCCTCGAGCGCATCAGCTTCCTCAAGCCGGACTTCCTGCGCTTCCTGCGCCTGTTCCGCTTCAACCTGCGCTATGTGCGCATCGGTATCGAAAACGATCAGCTGTTCCTGCGCCTGCGCGGCCCCTGGCTGCATGTGATCCTCTTCGAGGTGCCGTTGCTGGCCATCATCAGCGAGGTGCGCAACCGCCACCTGCACCCGCGCATGCGCCTGGCCGAAGCCCGCGACCAGCTGCACCGCAAGTTCGACTGGCTGCGCGCCCACGCCAGCGACGACGAACTGGCCCACCTGCAGGTGGCCGACTTCGGCACCCGCCGGCGTTTCTCCAGCCGTGTGCAGGAGGAAGTGGTGCGGGTGCTGCGCGATGAGTTCCCGGGCCGCTTCGTCGGCACCAGCAACGTCGACCTGGCATGGAAACTGGATATCAAGCCCCTGGGCACCATGGCCCACGAGTGGATCATGGCCCACCAGCAGCTCGGCCCGCGGCTGATCGACAGCCAGATCGCCGCGCTGGACTGCTGGGTCCGCGAATACCGTGGATTGCTCGGCATCGCCCTGACCGACTGCATCACCATGGATGCCTTCCTCCAGGACTTCGACCTGTACTTCGCCAAGCTGTTCGACGGCCTGCGCCACGACTCGGGCGAGCCGGTGGCCTGGGCCGAGAAGGCCATCGCCCACTACCAGAAACTGGGGATCGACCCGATGACCAAGACCCTGGTGTTCTCCGACGGCCTGAACCTGACCCGCTCGCTGGAGATCTTCCGCGCCCTGCGCGGGCGCATCAATGTCAGCTTCGGTATCGGCACCAACCTGACCTGCGACATCCCCGGCGTGGCGCCAATGAACATCGTGCTTAAAATGACCGACTGCAACGGCTCGCCAGTGGCGAAGATCTCCGACGAAGCCGCCAAGACCCAGTGCCGCGACGAGAACTTCGTCACTTACCTGCGTCACGTATTCAAAGTCCCCAGCAAGGAGTAACCCATGCAAGCCGTTCAGCAAGAGATTGCCCGGGCGCTCAAGGTGCAGCCGCCGTTCGCAGACGCCGCCGCCCTCGAGCGGGAAGTCGCCCGGCGCGTGGCCTTCATCAAGGACTGCCTGGCCAATGCCCGGCTCAAGACCCTGGTACTGGGCATCAGCGGCGGCGTCGACTCGCTGACCGCCGCCCTGCTCGCCCAGCGCGCCATCAACGAGCTGCGCAGCGAGACCGGCGACCAGGCCTACACCTTCATCGCCGTGCGCCTGCCGTACCAGGTGCAGCACGACGAGCACGACGCCCAGGCTTGCCTGGACGTGATCAAGGCCAACGAGGTGCACACCATCGACATCGCCCCGGCGGTGAAAGCCCTGGCGGCGGAAGTTCAGGAGCTGAAGAACGGCTCGCCGACCCTGGTGGACTTCGTTGTCGGCAACGTCAAGGCGCGTACCCGCATGGTCGCCCAGTACACCGTCGCCGGTGCCCGCGCGGGTTTGGTGATCGGCACCGATCACGCCGCCGAGGCGGTGATGGGATTCTTTACCAAGTTCGGTGACGGGGCGTGCGACCTGGCGCCGCTGAGCGGGCTGGTGAAGAACCAGGTGCGGGCCATCGCCCGCAGCTTCGGCGCGCCAGAGTCGCTGGTGGAGAAAGTGCCGACCGCGGACCTGGAAGACCTCGAACCGGGCAAGCCGGACGAGGCGTCACACGGCGTGACCTACCAGCAGATCGATGCGTTCCTGCATGGGCAGCCGGTCGACCAGGCAGCGTTCGACATCATCGTCGCCACCTACCGCAAGACCCAGCACAAGCGCGAGCTGCCGTTCGCGCCGTGAGGCCTGGCGGGGCCGCTTTGCGGCCCATCGCGGCACAAGGCCGCTCCTACAGAGGATACGCACTCTCCTGTAGGAGCGGCCTTGTGCCGCGAAAGGAGGGCAAAGCCCTCCCAAGTTTCAAATCGTCATTACTTGACGACAACCTTGCCCTTCATCATCGAGATGTGGCCCGGGAAGGTGCAGAAGAAGCTGTAGTCGCCACCGGCTTCCAGCTTCGAGGTGTCGAGCTTGATGGTGTCTTTCTCGCCGGCACCGATCATCTTGGTGTGGCCGATGATCGCGGCGTTGTCGGCTTTGATGTAGTCCTTGTCCAGGCCTTGCGACATGCCTTCGGTGGCGATGGCCTGCATGTCGGCGGTCTTGCTGATGACCAGGTTATGGCCCATGACGTTCTTCGGCAGGCTGCCACCGTGGGTCAGTTCGATCTCGACGGTCTTGCAGCTCTTGTCGATGGTGAATTCCTTGGTGTTGAACGACATCTGGTCGGTCGAGTCGACAGTCACCTTGCAGTCGGCGGCAAAGACAGAGGCGCTGGCGAGGGTCAGCAGGGATACCGCTACAGCTTTCGCAAACATCATGAATCTCCTTGGCAGGGTTTTATCAATTGCGAGATTGCCTGAAAACAGGACGCCCGTACCTGATGTGGGTCAAGGGGTGTCAAGTGGCCAGGCAGTAGATTTGTTCAATGGATTGTATACAACCAATCAAAGTGCACATCATGCCCTCTTGATAGACGATGGGACAACCTCTCATTTAGGAGTTGAATGAAATGTCCCTTTCCAGCTTCATGAACAGTCTGCTCGCCGCCTACGCCCACGGAGCCAGTGGCGCCATCTGCGAATTCGCCCGCCCCGAGTGATCTCCCCCCTTGGAAGCGACAGGCATGCGCCTTACCCTGTGCGCGCATGTAAAGGGAGATAAGCAATGCCTGTACGTTCCGTTTGTGTCTTCTGTGGCGCCAGCATCGGTGCCAACCCCGCCTATCGCGAAGCTGCCATCGCCCTTGGCCAGGCCATCGCCCGCCGTGGTCTGACCCTGGTCTACGGCGGTGGCGCGGTCGGCCTGATGGGCACCGTCGCCGATGCCGCCCTGGCCGCCGGTGGCGAAGTCATCGGCATCATTCCCCAGAGCCTGATGAACGCCGAGATCGGCCACAAGGGCCTGACTCGCCTGGAAGTGGTGGATGGCATGCATGCGCGCAAGGCGCGCATGGCCGAGCTCAGCGATGCCTTCATCGCCCTGCCGGGTGGTCTGGGCACGCTGGAGGAACTGTTCGAGGTGTGGACCTGGGGGCAGTTGGGCTATCACGCCAAGCCGTTGGGGCTGCTGGATGTGAACGGGTTCTATGAAAAGCTGGGCGGGTTCCTCGACCAAATCGTCGAAGAGGGCTTCGTGCGGCCGCAGCACCGGGCGATGCTGTTGCTGGGGCAGCTGCCGGATGAGCTGCTGGAGGGGATGGAGCGGTTCGAGTCGCCGGTGTTGCCGAAGTGGGTCGACAAACAGCCGGATTGAAGGCTGAAATCCTGGGACCGCTTTGCGGTCCTTTCGCGGCACAAGGCCGCTCCTACAGGTGAATGCGATTCCCTGTAGGAGCGGCCTTGTGCCGCGAATGGGCTGCGCAGCAGCCCAAAAATGGACCAGTTAGCGCGGAATAACCGGCTGACGCGGCTTCTTGCCCTTGCCGCCCTTGGCTGCCTCTTTGCGTTCCTTGGCCGCCTGCTGGTTGCGGGCGAACGCCTCGGCCTTGGCCTTCTCGCGCTTGTCCCACGGATTGCTGCCGTCACTGGCGCGCGGTGGCAGGCCGGTGTGCTGGGTGAGAATCTTCTGGTCCTTGCCCACCTTGTGGCTGCCGGCCGGCGTCGAGTTCTTGCGCCGGGCGCTCTGGTAGGTATCAGTGGCTGGCTGGTGCAGCGGGATCAGCTGGTGCTTGCCCGGCCCGATCAGGTCGGCGCGGCCCATGCGCTGCAGCGCTTCACGCAGCATCGGCCAGCCCTTCGGATCGTGGTAGCGCAGGAACGCCTTGTGCAACCGGCGCTGCTCCTCGCTCTTGACGATCTCCACCCCTTCGCTCTTGTAGGTGACCTTGCGCAGCGGGTTCTTGCCCGAGTGGTACATGGCCGTGGCCGAGGCCATCGGCGAGGGGTAGAACGCCTGCACCTGGTCGGCGCGGAAACCGTTGCCCTTGAGCCACAAGGCCAGGTTCATCATGTCTTCGTCGGTGGTGCCCGGGTGCGCGGCGATGAAGTACGGGATCAGGTACTGCTCCTTGCCCGCCTCTTTCGAGAACTTCTCGAACATGCGCTTGAAGCGGTCGTAGGTGCCGATGCCCGGCTTCATCATCTTGTCCAGCGGGCCACGCTCGGTGTGCTCCGGGGCAATCTTCAGGTAGCCGCCGACGTGGTGGGTGACCAGCTCGCGCACGTATTCCGGCGACTCGACCGCCAGGTCGTAGCGCAGGCCCGAGGCGATCAGGATCTTCTTCACCCCCGGCAAGGCACGGGCCTTGCGGTACAGCTCGATCAGCGAGCTGTGGTCGGTGTTGAGGTTCTCGCAGATGCCCGGGAACACGCACGACGGCTTGCGGCAATGCTTCTCGATGTCGTGGCTCTTGCAGGCGATGCGGTACATGTTGGCGGTCGGGCCGCCGAGGTCGGAGACCACGCCGGTGAAGCCCGGCACCTTGTCGCGCATCTCCTCGATCTCGTGCAGGATCGACTCGTGGGAGCGGTTCTGGATGATCCGGCCTTCGTGCTCGGTGATCGAGCAGAAGGTGCAGCCACCGAAGCAGCCACGCATGATGTTCACCGAGAAGCGGATCATCTCGTAGGCCGGGATGCGCTCCTTGCCATAGGCCGGGTGCGGGATACGCGCGTAGGGCATGCCGAACACGTAGTCCATTTCCTCGGTGGTCATGGGGATGGGTGGCGGGTTGAACCACACATCCACGTCGCCATGCTTCTGCACCAGGGCGCGGGCGTTGCCCGGGTTGGTCTCCAGGTGCAGCACGCGGTTGGCGTGGGCATAGAGCACCGGGTCGTTGCGTACCTTCTCGAACGACGGCAGGCGGATCACCGACTTCTCGCGGGTGACGCTCGGGCTGTCGAGGATCTGCACGACCTTGGCTTCGTTCGGGTCTTCCTGCTCGCCCTTGGCCTGCTCGATGGCGCAGGCCTGGGTGTCCTGGGTGTTCACGTACGGGTTGATGATCTTGTCGACCCGGCCCGGACGGTCGATGCGGGTGGAGTCGATCTCGAACCAGCCCTGCGGCGTGTCGCGGCGAATGAACGCGGTGCCGCGCACGTCGGTGATGTGCTCGATGCTTTCACCCTGGGACAGGCGCTGGGCGACCTCGACGATCGCCCGCTCGGCGTTGCCGTACAGCAGGATGTCGGCGCTGGCGTCGACCAGGATCGAGTGGCGGACCTTGTCCTGCCAGTAATCGTAGTGGGCGATGCGGCGCAGCGAGGCCTCGATGCCGCCGAGCACGATCGGCACGTGCTTGTAGGCTTCCTTGCAGCGCTGGCTGTACACCAGGCTGGCGCGGTCCGGACGCTTGCCGGCCATGCCGCCGGGAGTGTAGGCGTCATCGGAACGGATCTTCTTGTCCGCGGTGTAGCGGTTGATCATCGAGTCCATGTTGCCCGCAGCCACACCGAAGAACAGGTTCGGCTCGCCGAGCTTCATGAAGTCGTCTTTCGACTGCCAGTTCGGCTGGGCGATGATGCCCACGCGGAAACCCTGGGCTTCCAACAGGCGGCCAATGATGGCCATGCCGAACGACGCATGGTCGACGTAGGCGTCACCGGTCACGATGATGATGTCGCAGGAATCCCAGCCGAGCTGATCCATCTCCTCCCTGCTCATCGGCAGGAAAGGCGCTGGCCCGAAGCATTCGGCCCAGTACTTGGGATAGTCGTAGAGTGGTTTGGCTGCTTGCATGTCAGTGACCGGTTCTAATGTGCAGGAAAATCGCGGGCGCGGAATATAGCACAAATTTTGACCAAATCCGACGGTAGTGGTCGGATTCATGGGGCAGACGAATAACGTGGTGGGCACGGTCTTTGTAGGAGCGGCCTTGCGCCGCGAAAGGGCCGCATGGCGGCCCCAGCAATTCAGCAGTAGTGCAAAATGCTGGGGCCTTGCGGCCCTTTCGCGGCACAAGGCCGCTCCTACAGGGTTCCTGGGCAGCCTTTATTCGTCGTCGTCGAAATTGTACATGCCCGGCGCGAGGTTCTCGAAGCGGGTGTATTTGCCGATGAACGCCAGGCGCACGAAGCCGATGGGGCCGTTACGCTGCTTGCCGATGATGATCTCGGCCACGCCCTTGTGCTCGGTCTCGGGGTGATACACCTCGTCGCGGTAGACGAACATGATCACGTCGGCGTCCTGCTCGATCGCACCCGATTCACGAAGGTCGGAGTTGACCGGGCGCTTGTTGGGGCGCTGCTCCAGGGAGCGGTTGAGCTGCGACAGGGCGATCACCGGGCAGTTGAATTCCTTGGCCAGCGCCTTGAGCGAGCGGGAGATCTCGGAAATCTCGTTGGTGCGGTTGTCGCCGGCCGAACCCGGGATCTGCATCAACTGCAGGTAGTCGACCATGATCATGCCGATCTCGCCATGCTCACGCGCCAGTCGGCGGGTCCGTGCGCGCATCTCCGAAGGGCTGATGCCGGCAGTGTCGTCGATGAACAGTTTGCGGTCGTTGAGCAGGTTGACCGCCGAAGTGAGCCGTGGCCAATCGTCGTCGTCCAGCTGACCGGAACGCACCTTGGTCTGGTCGATCCGGCCCAGGGACGAAAGCATACGCATGATCAGCGACTCACCGGGCATCTCGAGGGAGAACACCAGCACTACCTTCTCGCTGCGCAACACAGCGTTTTCCACCAGGTTCATGGCGAAGGTGGTCTTGCCCATCGAGGGACGGCCGGCGACGATGATCAGGTCGGCCGCCTGCAGGCCACTGGTTTTCTCGTCCAGGTCGGTGTAACCGGTGGACACGCCGGTGATGTCGCTGTCGGAGTTGAACAGCGTGTCGATGCGGTCGATGGCCATGGTCAACAGCTCGTTGACCCCCACCGGGCCACCGGTCTTCGGTCGCGCCTCGGCGATCTGGAAGATCTGCCGCTCGGCGTCGTCGAGGATCTCTTCGGCGTTGCGCCCCTGGGGGTTGAAGGCGTTGTCGGCGATGTCGGTGCTGATGCTGATCAGCTGACGCAACGTGGCCCGCTCGCGGATGATCGCGGCGTAGGCCTTGATGTTGGCCACCGACGGGGTGTTCTTGGCCAGCTCGGCCAGATAGGCCAGGCCACCGACCTGGGTGGACACGCCTTCCTTGTCCAACTGCTCGTGCAGGGTCACCACGTCGAACGGCTGGTTAGCATCCACCAGCTTGTGGATGGCACGGAAGATCAGGCGGTGGTCATGCCGGTAGAAGTCGCCGTCCGAAACTTGGTCGAGCACCCGCTCCCAGGCGTTGTTGTCCAGCATCAGGCCACCGAGCACGGCCTGTTCGGCCTCGATGGAATGCGGCGGCACCTTCAGGGCAGCGGTTTGCAGGTCGAGTTGTTCGGGGGTGGTGATCTCGTTCATGGCCACGAAAGAATTCTGGAAGATGAAAAAGACAAAGGGCACGGCCTGCACAAAACAGGACCGTGCCCGATGTTAACCGCCTGACCCACGAGGAGCCAGTCGATTAAGGCAGCTTAGGCAGCTACGACAACCACGCGTACGGTGGCTTCAACGTCGCTGTGCAGGTGCACGGCTACGTCGTATTCGCCAACCTGACGGATGGTGCCGTTCGGCAGACGAACTTCAGCCTTGGCCACTTCAACGCCGGAGGCGGTCAGGGCGTCAGCGATGTCGTGGGTGCCGATCGAACCGAACAGCTTGCCTTCGTCGCCAGCGGTGGCAGTGATGGTCACTTCCAGCTCGGCCAGTTGGGCAGCGCGGCTTTCAGCCGAAGCTTTCTTGTCTGCTGCGGCTTTTTCCAGCTCGGCGCGGCGTTCTTCGAACGCGGCCAGGTTGGCGGCGTTGGCAACGGTGGCCTTGCCGAATGGCAGCAGGAAGTTACGGCCGTAACCAGCCTTAACGTTTACTTTGTCGCCCAGGTTGCCCAGGTTGGCGACTTTTTCCAGCAGGATCAGTTCCATTTGGTAAAACCTCTTAACTTTTAACCTTCACCGTTCGCGGAGTCGTCACCCTGTGAAGGGGACTTGCGACCGCGAAAATCAATCAGGCTGTCGACAATGGCCAAAACCACGAGCAACGGATACATCAGCTGCATGAGCAGCGGCAGCGTCACGTACATCCCCACCAGCCAGAAACCGGCCAGTCGCCGCTGTGCCACCAGCCCATGAACCAGGGCGATGCCAGCAAGCAGCAGCACCAGGCTGGAGGCGGAGGCCAGGACGATGAACGACGACCCGAGGAACGGGCCCAGCACCATCAATGACACCAGCACCAGCATTGGTACCAGCGGCAGCCTCAGCTCGCGAAACTCGCGGGCGAAACCACCAGGGTTGTACAACGCCGCCTGCCAATAGCGCGCCAGCATCAAAGCCAGCAGGCTGAACAGCTGCAGCATTACCGCACTGGAAGCGACCAGCAAAGGGCCGATCAGCTCACCAGGTAGTACCGGCTGGCCCTCGATCTGCGGCAGGGCTTTTTCAAGCGCCTTGGCCAGCACCTCGAAGGTCTCGCGCATCACCGCGTCCAGGATCAGGCTGTACAGCAAGCCTAATGCGACACTGGACAGCAGCACCCGGGTCCAGGAATGCCCGGCCCGCAACAAGGCGGCCAGACCCAGCGTTCCCAACAGCACCAGCAAGGTGCTTGGTTCGCCGAAGAACGCGATGATCAACGCTGGCAAAAGGCCCCAGGCGATGACCGATGACGCGTCCTTGAACCCGCGCCGCAGGAGCACCAGGCTCCCGGCGGCGGCACTCAACCAGAACAGCAGCGGCAGTACCGCGCTGATGACCACCACGAGGGTGGCCTGCACACGACCGCGCATGATGAAACCAGCTAACGCTCGCATGCTTATCCCTTGCTACTTAAGTCGACGACCCGGTCTCAGCGGCCGTGGCTGTCGGTGTAGGGCAGCAGGGCCAGGAAGCGGGCGCGCTTGATAGCGGTAGCCAGCTGACGCTGATAACGAGCTTTGGTACCGGTGATGCGGCTTGGAACGATCTTGCCGGTTTCGGATACGTAAGCTTTCAGGGTGTTGAGATCTTTGAAGTCGATCTCTTTCACGTCTTCAGCAGTGAAGCGGCAGAATTTACGACGACGGAAGAAACGTGCCATGTAATAGGCTCCTCAAAAGGTCCGTGGATTACTCGTCAGCGTTATCGCTGTTGTCGCTGTCATTGCTGTCGTCGCCTTCGGCGCCATCAGCATGCTCAGGACGTTCGCGACGCTCACGGCGCTCGCTGCGGTTCTCTTCTGCCTTGAGCATCTCGGACGGGCCGGTAACGGCTTCGTCACGACGGATGACCAGGTTACGGATCACGGCATCGTTGTAGCGGAAGTTGTCTTCCAGCTCGGCCAGGGCCTTGCCGGTGCACTCAACGTTCAGCATCACGTAGTGAGCCTTGTGAACATTGTTGATTGCATAGGCCAGTTGACGACGGCCCCAGTCTTCCAGACGGTGGATCTTGCCGCCGTCTTCTTCGATCAGCTTGGTGTAACGCTCAACCATGCCGCCGACTTGCTCGCTCTGGTCCGGGTGAACCAGGAAGATGATTTCGTAATGACGCATGAATGCTCCTTACGGGTTAGTAGTCTGCCAGCGAATCTGGTCAGACAAGGAGTGAATGACACTGTAAGTCTTGCCCCGGCGTGTAGGCGCATGCGCACCGGCCAGCTGGCAAGGGGCGCAATTGTAGAGAAGGCCGGGGGGACAAGCAAGGTGATTGGCGAATATTTGAACAGCCGGAAACATATTTCGCGGGCAATCATGGAGCGTGGGAGCGGGCTTGCCCCGCGATGCGATGTCGAGTCCACCACCATCGCGGGGCAAGGCCGCTCCCACGCCGCCCGATATCAAGCCATCAGCGTTTGATCTGGCGCTGACGCACGGCCTCGAACAGGCACACCCCGGTCGCCACCGAGACGTTGAGGCTGCTGACGCTGCCCGCCATCGGCAGCTTGACCAGGAAATCGCAGTGCTCGCGGGTCAGGCGGCGCATGCCCTTGCCTTCGGCGCCCATGATCATCACCAGTGGGCCGGTCAGGTCCTGCTGGTAGATCTCCTGCTCGGCCTCGCCGGCAGTGCCGACCACCCACAGGCCACGCTGCTGGAGTTTTTCCAGGGTGCGGGACAGGTTGGTCACGGCCACCAGCGGAATCACTTCCGCGGCGCCGCAGGCCACCTTGCGCACCACGGCGGTCAGGCTCGCGGACTTGTCCTTGGGGATCACCACGGCGGTGGCGCCGGCAGCATCGGCGGTGCGCAGGCAGGCACCGAGATTGTGCGGATCGGTGACACCATCGAGCACCAGGATCAGCGGCGGCGTTTCGGTGCGCTCGAGCAACTCCTCGAGCATCAACTCGCCCCACACCTGGCTCGGACTCACCTCAGCGACCACGCCCTGGTGCACGCCCTCGACCCAGGTGTCGAGCTCACGGCGCTCGGCCTGGCCGACCTGGACGCGGTTTTCCGCGGCCAGGGCCAGCAAGGCCTGGATGCGCGGTTCGCTGCGCCCTTCGGACAGCCAGATCTGCTTGACGCGCTTGGGGTGGTGCTGCAGCAGTGCCTGCACCGCATGTACACCGTAGATCTTTTCCAGCTGACTCATGACTTGTTCTTGCCTTTACGTGGCGCGCCGGACTTGGGCGGCCCCTTGCGATGCTTGGTCGGCTTGCCGGAAGACTTGCCACCCTTCTCCGACTTGCTGCCGGCATGGCCGCTGGCGCGCGCCTCGCCCATCAGCGCCTTCTTCATCTCGCGACTCTTGCGCACCTCGGCGTTGCGCTGCACGGCGTCCTTCGGGAAGTAGGCGTCGACGCTTTCGCTCTTGCGGCTACGCGGCTTGGGCGAAATCTTCGCTTCGGCGGCGGGAGCCTTTTCGGTTTCAGGCTGCGCTGCGGCACTGCGCGGCTTGCGGCCAACCGGTGCGGTAACGGTCTTCTCGGACATCTCGAAGTCGATCTTGCGCTGTTCGAGGTCGACGCGCATGACCTTGACTTCCACCGTATCGCCCAGGCGGAAGCTGCGACCGCTGCGCTCGCCCGACAGGCGGTGGTGCACCGGGTCGAAGTGGTAGTAGTCGCCCGGCAGGGCACTGACATGCACCAGGCCTTCGACATAGATGTCGGTCAACTCGATGAACAGGCCGAAACCGGTCACCGCAGTGATCACGCCCGGGAAGGTCTCGCCCACGCGATCACGCATGTACTCGCACTTGAGCCAGTTGACCACATCGCGGGTGGCCTCGTCGGCGCGGCGCTCGGTCATCGAGCACTGCTCGCCCATCTGCTCGAGGCTGTTCTCGTCGTACGGATAGATGCGCGCCTTGGGGATGCTCATGGCGCCGGCCCGCTTGACGTGCGGGGTATCGACCTTGGAGCGGATCACGCTGCGGATGGCACGGTGCACCAGCAGGTCCGGGTAGCGGCGGATCGGCGAGGTGAAGTGGGTGTAGGCCTCGTAGTTCAGGCCGAAGTGGCCGTTGTTCTCGACGCTGTACACCGCCTGGCTCAGCGAGCGCAGCATGACGGTCTGGATCAGGTGGAAGTCCGGGCGCCCGGCGATGCTCGCCAATAGTGCCTGGTAGTCCTTCGGCGACGGGTCCTTGCCCTTGTGCAGGCTCAGGCCCAGTTCACCGAGGAAGGCGCGCAGTTTTTCCAGGCGCTCTGGTGGCGGACCGTCGTGCACGCGGTACAGCGAAGGCACGTTGTGCTTCTGCAGGAATTCGGCGGTGGCGACGTTGGCCGCCAGCATGCACTCCTCGATCAGCTTGTGGGCGTCGTTGCGCACGGTCGGACGAATTTCGTCGATCTTGCGGTCTTCGCCGAAGATGATGCGGGTTTCCTGGGTTTCGAAATCGATCGCGCCACGGGTGTGACGGGCGTCGACCAGCACCTTGTACAGGTTGTACAGGTTCTTCAGGTCCGGCAGGACTTCCTTGTATTCCTCACGCAGCGCCTTGCCTTCACGGGTACGGGCATGCTCGAGCATGCTGCTGACCTTGTTGTAGGTCAGGCGGGCGTGGGAGTGGATCACCCCTTCGTAGAACTGGTAGTCGACCATCTGGCCGGCCTTGTTCATGGTCATTTCGCAGACCATGGCCAGGCGATCGACGTGCGGGTTCAGCGAGCACAGGCCGTTGGACAGTTCCTCGGGCAGCATGGGGATCACGCGCTCGGGGAAGTACACCGAGTTGCCACGCTGCTGGGCTTCGACGTCCAGGGCCGAGCCCAGGCGCACGTAGCTGGACACGTCGGCGATCGCCACATACAGGCGCCAGCCGCCGGAGAACAGGCGCAGCTTGCCCAGGGGTTCGCAATAGACGGCGTCGTCGAAGTCGCGGGCATCCTCGCCGTCGATGGTGACGAACGGCAGATGGCGCAGGTCGATGCGCTTCTCCTTGTCCTTCTCCTCGACTTCGGAGCGGAACTTGCGCGCTTCCTTGATCACGTCCTGCGGCCAGACATGCGGGATGTCATAGCTGCGCAGGGCGATGTCGATCTCCATGCCCGGCGCCATGTAGTTGCCGATCACTTCGATCACGTCGCCCTGGGGCTGGAAGCGCGGGGTTGGCCAGTGGGTGATCTTGATCGACACGAACTGGCCGATCTTGGCGCCGCCGTTACGCCCGGCGGTGACCAGCACTTCCTGCTGGATCTTCGGGTTGTCCGGGGTCACGTAGCCGATGCCGCCCTCTTCGAAGTAGCGGCCGACCACGCTTTCATGGGCGCGGGAGATGACTTCGACCAGCACGCCTTCGCGGCGGCCACGGCGGTCGACACCGGACACCCGGGCCAGGCCGCGGTCGCCGTCGAACACCAGGCGCATCTGTGCCGGGCTGAGGAACAGGTCCTCGCTGCCGTCGTCGGGGATCAGGAAACCGAAGCCGTCACGGTGGCCGGAAACACGGCCGCAGATCAGGTCGAGCTTGTCTACCGGGGCATAAGTGCCGCGCCGGGTATAGATAAGCTGGCCATCGCGTTCCATGGCACGCAAGCGGCGACGCAGGGCTTCGATCTGGTCTTCTTCGTAAAGACCGAACTCTTCAGCCAGCTGTTCACGGGCAGCCGGTTCGCCACGGTCGGCCAGGCGCTGCAGGATCAGCTCACGGCTGGGGATGGGGTTGTCGTATTTTTCCGCTTCGCGAGCGGCCTCGGGATCGAGGGATTGCCAATCGGCCATCAGAAGGGGTTCACCTTGGGGTATATAGATATGAATTCTGGCATAGGCGTATTGAAACCGGAAATGTCAGCCTTGGACAGCCCCGGCAGTGCGTCCGTCGTGCAGCAATAGGCCTGCGGAATCAACAAGTTGAATTTTTTGAATTTTTTTTCGTTCGAGGGGTTTACAGGCATCAGGAGCGTCCGTATAGTGCGCACCACAACGACGGACAACCCCGAAGTTGTAGTAGAGATGAACGACGCTGTAAAGCATCTTGTAATCTCGAATGTGTGCCCAGGTGGCGGAATTGGTAGACGCGCTGGTTTCAGGTATCAGTGACTTAACGGTCGTGGAAGTTCGAGTCTTCTCCTGGGCACCAAAATTTTTCAAGTAACAGATGACCAAGGATCTGTTACTACTGTGTGAAAGCGAACGATAGTCGCCTTCATCAGATGATGCAAAGCTTTGCCCAGGTGGCGGAATTGGTAGACGCGCTGGTTTCAGGTATCAGTGACTTAACGGTCGTGGAAGTTCGAGTCTTCTCCTGGGCACCATACAAAAACCCACTAGCTTGCTAGTGGGTTTTTTCTTGCCTGCGATTTTTGCAGCCACCCGACGCGCCCCCTGTAGGAGCGGCCTTGTGCCGCGAAAGGGTCGCACAGCGACCCCGGCGATCTTGACGTGAACGCTGAAACCTAGGGCCGCTGCGCGACCCTTTCGCGGCACAAGGCCGCTCCTACACAGATCCCATGAATTTCCCGTCATGCGCCCATTTGAGAAACAATTTCGTTTACCATTGTTTCCAAATATGTAGCCGTAAGCGAGGAAATACCCGCATGACGATCCGCCCGCAACCGCTGATGCGCACCCTGGCCGCCGCAGTTCTGAGCCTGGTGATCGGCGCTCCGGCCGCCCTGGCAGACGAACCGGTCACGCTGACGATGTACAACGGCCAGCACAAGGAAATCGGTGACGCCATCGCCAAGGCCTACGAGGCCAAGACCGGCATCCACATCAATATCCGCAAGGGCAGCAGCAACCAGCTGGCCAGCCAGATCATCGAGGAAGGCGCACGCTCGCCGGCCGACATCATCTACACCGAGGAATCCCCGCCCCTGAACAACCTGGGCGAACTGGGCCTGCTGGCGAAGATCGACGACGTCACCGCGAACATGATGCCCAAGGAATATGTGGGCGCCAACGGCACCTGGATGGGCATCACCGCGCGCACCCGTATCGTGGTGTTCAACCCGAAGAAGATCGACGAGAAAGACCTGCCGACCACGGTCATGGACTTCGCCAATCCCGAATGGGAAGGGCGTGTCGGCTACGTCCCCACCAGCGGCGCCTTCCAGGAACAGGCCGTGGCCATCCTGAAGATGCATGGCCGCGAAGCCACCGAAGAATGGCTGACCGGCCTGAAAGCCTTCGGCAAGACCTACACCAACAACATGGTGGCCCTCAAGGCCGTGGAAAAAGGCGAAGTGGCCGCGGTACTGGTGAACAACTACTACTGGTATGCCCTCGAGCGCGAGCGCGGCAAGCTGGACTCCAAGCTTTACTACCTGGCCGATGGCGATGCTGGCAACCTGGTGACCATTTCCGGCGCCGCGGTGGTCAAGGCCAGCAAGCACCCCAAGGAAGCCCAGGCCCTGCTCAACTGGATGGCCAGTGAAGAAGGCCAGCGGGTGATCACCCAGACCACCGCCGAATACCCGCTGCACAAAGGCATGGTCTCGGACCGTGGCCTGAAGCCGTTCGATGAGCTGCGCCCGCCGAAGATCTCGCCGGCCGACCTTGGCAATGCCGAGGAAGCGATCGAGCTTGAACGTGAGGTTGGCCTGCTCTGATGACCGCCACCCTGCCCTCGCCCGCCTTGTCGCGCTTCGTACCGAAGCGCAAGCGACCCTCCGTCTGGGTGGTGTTGCCCGTGTTGTTCCTGGTGACGATGAGCCTGTTGCCATTGCTTTATGTCGGGCTCAAGGCCTGGGAAGCCGGCTGGCACGAAGCCCTGCGCCTGCTCTGGCGCCCGTTTGTCTGGGGTCTGCTGCGCAACACCCTGATGCTGATGGTCGGCGTCACCGTGCTGTGTCTGCTGGTTGGCGTGGCCCTGGCCTGGCTGCTGGAGCGCAGCGACCTGCCGGGGCGGCGCCTGTGGGGCGTGGTGCTGTGCCTGCCGTTCGCCGTGCCGTCGTTTGTCAGCAGCTTCACCTGGGTGTCGCTGAGTTCGGACTTCGAGGGCTTGGGTGGGGCCATTCTGGTGATGGCGCTGTCGAAATACCCGTTGGTGTTCCTGCCGGTGGCCGCCACCCTGCGCAACCTCGACACCTCGCTGGAGGAATCGGCGCGCACGCTGGGCTGCGGCCGCTGGGGCGTTTTCCACAAGATCACCCTGCCGCTGCTGTGGCCATCGATGCTGGGCGGCGCGCTGCTGATCGCCCTGCACATGCTGGTGGAGTTCGGCGCCCTGTCGATCCTCGGCCTGCAGACCTTCACCACGGCGATCTACCAGCAGTTCGAGCTGGAATTCAGCAACGCCAACGCGGCCATGCTCTCGGCGGTGCTGTTGGTGCTGTGCCTGGCGATGCT
The DNA here is from genome assembly GCF_028369275.1 of Mitsuaria sp. RG. Lineage (NCBI taxonomy): Bacteria > Pseudomonadati > Pseudomonadota > Betaproteobacteria > Burkholderiales > Sphaerotilaceae > Roseateles > Mitsuaria sp. RG. The sequence continues at coordinate 121,402 of NZ_JAQMYQ010000007.1, read as the reverse complement.
GTGGCTGGAACTGCGGGTACGCGGCAAGGCCCGCCATGTGCGCATTGGCCAGGGTGTCGCTCGTCGCGCGCAGCCGCTGCGCCTGCGCGGCTGGATGCCACTGGGGCAATTGTTCTGCCTGGCCCTGGCAGTGTTGGGCAGCGGCATTCCGCTGGCGATGCTCGGCTACTGGCTCAGCGTCGGTTCGTCGGCGGCCTTCCCGGTCGCGGCCATCGGCAAGGCCCTGGCCACCTCGCTGTCGGTATCCCTGGGCGGCGCCGGTTTCTGCGTGCTGCTGGCGCTGCCGATCAGCTTCCTGGTGGTGCGCTACAAGGGGCGCCTGGCGATCTGGGCCGAGCGCCTGCCGTACCTGCTGCACGCCCTGCCCGGGCTGGTGATCGCCCTGACCCTGGTGTTCTTCGCCCTGCACTATGTGCCGGCGCTGTACCAGACCACCGCGCTGCTGATCCTGGCCTATGCCTTGCTGTTCCTGCCCTTGGCGCAGTCGCCGGTGCGCACCGCGCTGAACAAGGCCTCGCCGACGCTGGAAGAAGCCGCGCGCACCCTGGGTGCTAGCAGTTTCGCGGCGTTCTGCCGGGTCACCCTGCCGATCATCTTCCCGGCGATGGCGGCGGCGTTCGCCCTGGTATTCCTGGATGCGATGAAGGAGTTGACCGCGACCCTGCTGCTCAGCCCGACCGGCATGACCACACTGGCCACCGAGGTATGGGCGCACACTGCCAACGTCGAGTTTGCGGCGGCGGCACCTTATGCGGCATTGCTGATCGTCGTGTCGGGATTGCCGGTGTATCTGCTGACCACGCGGATGTATCTGAACAAAGCCTGAGACGTCATCGCGAGACAGGCCCGCACGTATTCGTGTACCGGACACGTGGCGGGCTTGCCCTGCGATAACGCGCAAAACGAAACTTCCTACCCACTCCTACGCGCATACCTACAAACCAGCACATTTCCTACAAAATTCCTCTACATCGGGTTGATTTCCACACCGTACGAGGGCCTATAGACTCGACACCATGAAAACATCCGGTGACCGTCTCAAAGCCCTCCTGCTGGAGTGCCACCTGACCCCTTCCGACTTTGCCGCCCAGCGCAAGGTCTCGTCGCAGCACGTCAACAACTGGTTCAAGCGCGGCGTGCCCCAGGCCCGGCTCGATGAAATCGCCGACCTGTTCTGCGTACGCAGGCGCTGGCTGCGCAGTGGCGAGGGACCGAAGCATCCGACGCCTCTGGCTCCCGCGACACCAACGGCACCGGCCCTGGCGTTGCCGCCGCCGCTGCAGGCCCTGGACACGGACCTGATCCACCTGCCACTGCACCAGGTGCGCGATGGCAGCCTGCAGGCGCTACCAGGGCATTATCAGCCGATACCCCGGCGAGCCCTGGAGTGCCTGCAGGTCAACGCAGAAAAGGCCATCTGCCTCGGCATGCCAGGTAACAACATGGCCCCGCTGCTGCCCCAGGGCGCCCTGCTGGCCATCGAGCGCGGCTGCACCCGGGTGGTCGAAGGCGAATGCTACGCCCTGCTGCACAACGGTCGCCTGCGGGTGCAACACCTCACCCTTGGCCACAATGGCACGCTGTGCCTGCACAGCCATGACCGCCTCAACCATCCCAGTGAACGCTATACGGCCTATCAGCGCCGGGTGCAGAACGTGGAAATCCTCGGCTGGGTGTTCTGGTGGTCGAGCCTGCGCCCGGCACGCCCCGGCTGAAGCACCTCACTTTTTGCTGGGCATGTGCCACACACACGGGTATGCTACGCCGCACATCATGCCCCCTGATGGTGCAAGCCGCATTCCAGAGGGCCTGGCGACGTCTCACACAGCCGTCCGCCATCTTTTTCAGGCCATGTTGCCAACCGTTTAAGGCGGTTGCGGCTTATCAAAAATGAGCCAAGACCGTCCCCGAGAAGCCGGCCACAAGCCGGCTTTTTAATTCCTGTCGATTTCTCCAAGATGGCCTGCCCCGACGTCGCTCCTGCCGACGCCGGCTATCTGCTGCGGCAGGCTGCTCAACACCGGCCTGAACAGCATGCGCGATCGGTACCCGCCCCCCAGACTGCGTTCGACCATGCCTTCGGCACTCGGCACCGCGCCGCCATGCAAAGCCATGAACATCGACACGACCTCACGCACGTGCGCTTCGGCGTGCTCCCCCTGCAGCGGTGCACACAGGCCGATCAGTACGCGAAAATAGTCATCACCCTTGAGCAGGCAGAAGAAGCGTTTCGCCGACGTCTGCGCATCCTCGACGCGCAGACGACCTGCAAGCGAAGCACGCATCAGCAACTTGGTCATCTCCTTGAGCATGTGCTGTGCACCCGCCTCGTAGAACATGCAGGCCAGCTTCGGCTCCTGACGGGCCATCGCCACGATGATGCGTTGCAGCGCGACCGCCTCGCTGCTGCAGATCAGGTCCAGGTACTTGCCACCGATCTTGAGCAGAACCGACTCGATACTGGCATGCGGCGAAAACTCGAACAGCCGCTCTGGCAGCTGCTCGTCGCACTTGGCTGTGATGGCTGCCGAGAACAACGTCGCCTTGTCACTGTAGTGGTTGTACACAGTCAGCTTCGAGACCCCCGCCTCGGCGGCGATCGCATCCATGCTGCTCCCCTCGTAGCCTTTGCTCAGAAAGAGGCTCTTAGCCGCTTCAAGGACTGCCTTGCGCTTCGCTTGATCCTTGGGACGACCCGATCTACTCACCATCACCGGTTGTTTGGACATCTGATTTCCATACCATTCTTGTTTAATTTTTAGATGACTGACCCCTCCAGCCCGCATTGCTGCGAGCCGGCCAGTCAAGTGTTGCAGGCTAAGACGGCCCGGTCGGCGACCAGGCAGCCGGCAAGGCTCAGGCTCCGTACGAAATGTATCTGCACTCGCCCATACTGCGTTCGTACAGACCCTAGGGCACGAACAATCGCTGCCCTTGCTGTGCATAGGTTTCGCTAGCCTCGGCCGTGCGGCCGGCACCGAAGACATCACTGATATCGAACGGCACCTTCACGCCACGTTGCGCTGCGGGGCGCTGCTCGATAACCGCCAGCCAGCGCCGCAGGTTCGGCAGGTCCTGCACATCGACACCCGACCACTCGTGGCCGCGGGCCCAGCACCAGTTGGCGATATCGGCGATGCTGTAGTCCCCGGCCAGGAACTCATGCTCGGCCAGACGCCTGTCGAGCACAGCCAACAGGCGCTTGCTTTCGGCCTGATAGCGAGCGATCACACTTGGAATGCGTTCTGGAAAGTAACGGTTGAAGACGTTGGCCTGGCCCATCATCGGGCCGACACCGCCCATCTGGAACATCAGCCACTGCATCACCGTCGAACGCGCCTTGGTCTCCTCGGGCAGAAGTGCGCCGTGCTTCTGGGCCAGATAGACCAGGATGGCGCCGGACTCGAAGACGCAAAAGTCCTCTGAATCACGATCGACGATCACTGGAATGCGGCTGTTGGGGTTCAACGCCCTGAAGGCTTCGCTTTCCTGCTCCCGCGCGGCAAGGTCCACCAGAATGGCCCGGTAGGGCGTGGCGAGCTCTTCCAGCATCACCGAGACCTTCCAACCGTTTGGCGTAGCATAGGTATACAAGTCAATCATCGGTTAATTCCTCGAACAGATCGTCTGACTGAATCAGCGTTCGGAAAGCGCAATGCCGGACACATCAGCGCTGGGTTCGGTGCGCCTGGCGAAATGGTGGATGAGGTAGGGTATGCCCACGGCGTTGCAGAACAGCGAGACGAAGATCGCCAAGGCGCAGAACACCCCGAACAGGCGGGTGAAATAGGATTCGCCCAGTCCGAGCACGAGGAACCCCGCACACAGCACCAGCGCGCCGGTCCACAGCGCCTCGCCAATGTCCTCGAAGATCATCACCACCAGTTGCTGGGCCGACAGGTGCGCCGGGGCGTGCCGCGCGTGGTAGAAGCAATGCAGGGTTGCGTCCACCACCAGGCCGAACATGATGCAGCCGATCATCGAGGTACCCACATTGATCGACAGGCCCAAGGCCCCCATCACACCGAACACCGCCACCAGCGGCATGATGTTGACGACTACTGCGACGGCGGCGATCTTCCACGAACGAATGAGCAGGTAAAACGCGACCAGCATGCAGGCGACCGCGAACAGGATGCTCCACAGCATGCCGTCGAGCAGCAACTTGACCATCGCCGACTGCATCACCGAGTACGATGTCAGGCTGTGCTCGAACACACTCGGCTGCCGGTCGAGGTAATCGTTCACCTGGTCAAGCACCTGCTGCAGCTGGGCGTGAGGCATTTGCTGCAGGCGCACGCGCACTCGGGTGGACTGGTTGTCGTAGTCGATGAAACGCGTCAGTTCGTGGTCCGGCCCCGCCAGCGAGTAGGTGAAGACGTATTGCTCGGCCGCCTCCCGACTGTCAGGCAATACCTGGAAGCGCGGGTCGCCTCCATTCATCTCGCGATGGATATCGCGCAGGAAGTCGACCACCGACAAGGTCTTGTCCACCCCAGGGATTCGCCCGAGGTAATCCTGCAGCGCGGCGATCTCGCGCAACGCAGCGGGTTCGAGTACCCCGCCCTTGTCCTGGGTCCGCAGGCTGACCTCAAGGTTGGACACGCCACCGAGCTCACGCTCGACGAAGTCCGTGGACACCTTCACCGGTGCTGACCGATCGATGAAGTTGAGGAACGAGGCTTCCACATGCAGGCGACCGATCGGCAGCAGCGCCAGGGCCACCACCGCGACCGTCAGCAACGGCAGCGTGCGCGGCGAACGATACAACGGCGCGAGGCGCTCCACCCACCTGGCATGGTGCTTGTGCTCGGACCGTCGCACGCGCCTGGCCGGCGCGCACTCAAGCAGGAACGGCATCACCAGGTAGGACAGCACATAGGCAAGGATTGCCGCCAGCGCGGCGATCACGCCGAACGAGCGGATGGGCGCCACCTCGCTGACCGCCAGGGTGAGAAAGCCGATGGCCGTGGTGAAGGAGGTGAGGAAACACGGCACGAAGTTCTGCCGCAGCGAGCGACGTGCGGCCTCGAGCACCGGCAGGCCGTCGTTGAGGCCCTGCCGGTGGGTATCCAGCAGGTGCAGGCAATCCAGCACGGCGACGCACATCATGATCGACGGCAGGCCGACCGTGACCGCGTTCATCGGCAACCCCAGGCGTCCCATGCTGCCCAGCAGCAGCGCCGTGCACAGGGTCACGACGGCCATCACCACCCAGACATCGCCCAGGTTGCGCAGGAACGCCAGCAGCAACACCAGCAGCACCAGCGAAGTCAGAGGAATGAAGACCTTGAGATCCTTCCACATGTCGCTGGTCACCTGTTGCTCGACCACCGGCTCGCCGGCGACGTGGTACAGGGTGAAGCCGCTGCCTTGCATGATCGGCGCCACGCTCGCCAGGATCCGCTCGAACTTGCCTTCGCCAGCCGCCGAGCGGACCTCGATGAGGATCGCCGCCACCTGCCCGTCCGGCGAGATCAGGTCACGCTGGTACAAGGGGCTGGCGCGCAGCTTGTCGAGCACCCGTTGGCGATCGTACTGCGTCGGCTGGGCCAGCGCCTCGGCCACCGGCAGGATATCCAGCGCCTGCTCCTGGCCATGAATGATGTTGACCGAGGCGATGCTGGTCGCCTTGGCCACGTCGGGCAACTGCTTGAAGCGCTCGGTGACCGCCTCGAGCCTGGCCATCGCCTGGTCGCTGAACAACGCCTGGGGTGGCAGGGCAATCACCACCATGCGGTCTTCACCGAAGCGCTGCTTGAACGCTTCGTACTGCTGGCGCTCGGTGTTGCCTTCAGGCAGGAAGGAGTCGATTGACGCATCGAACCGCAGTCCCAGCGCACCGGGCGCGATTGCCAGCACGGCAATCAATACCCACAGCGCATTCAACCTGCGCCAGTTGATCAGAAATCGAATGATTGCATCCATGCCCATGGGTGTACCTCGCGCGATGGCGATCCTTTCATTGTCGTCGGTGCATCAGCCGGCCCTGGCGGCCAGCTGAGCGATGATTAACCCGGCAATACCAAACAGGCAGACGACACCCACGGCATAGGCCAGGGTCCGCCATGGCTGCCAGCGCGCCAGGTAGGTCACGGTGTGCACGATGCGTGCAGCGGTGAACAGCGAGAACAGCCATACCGCAGGCCCTGCCGGTCCCTCGAGCAGCACGTAGATGCCACCGAGCACGAAGAACAATGGAATGTTCTCCAGGTCGTTCATCCACGCCTGGGAGGCGCGGGAGACCTGCGGCAATTCCTCGGCACTGGCGGGGCGGCCGACGAACCCGGCATCTTCGGCATTCTTGAAGGTCAGGCGGCCAATCCGGTATGCGCCCTGGTAGAGCGAGATCGCGAACATCTTGGCGAACAGCACCAGGACACACAGGGTGTAGCTGTACAGAACAACGCTCATATCTACTCCTTTAGATAACTTCCGGTGTTTTGGTCGATGCCCCGGCGGTTCAGGCCTCCGGGGCAACTCCAGTGTAACAGCCGGGCTCTTTTCAACCGGAGCTTAAAGCGATACGCGCCGCACGAATTCCTCGGTGTCGAACTCGAACGCAAGCTTTGCGCCGGTCGCCTTGTCCGAGCCCCAGCCTTCCTTGAGCACGGTCATCACGGTCTGGCGGAAGCGTGGCGAGGTCACCCACATCAGCGAGAACATCTTGTTGCCCATGATCATCTTGTTGATCGCCCGCGAGGCAATGGCCAGCGAAGGCACCGGGGTCTCGACGCAGTGCCACCACCAGTGTGGCGAGAACAGCACGTCACCCGCCTCCAGGGTGGTGGTGTACTTGGGAATGTAGCGATACAGCGGATAGCCGTCGGCCTCGATCTCGTCGTGGCTCTTGCGCCAGTCGAGCATGGTTGCGGCGTAAAACATGTCCTTGCGGGTAATCGGGTGCATCCACATCGAGTGCTTGGGATGCACGAAGGTCCACTTCTTGACGCCGCTGATCATGGTGAAAAGGTTCGGTCCCCCGGTGCAGTGCCAGCCCGAAATCACCCCGCCGGCAGACAGGAACATCTGCGTCGACATGATCCGCTTGTCGCGGGTGCTCAGGTAGCGCCCCAGGGTCGGCAGGTCGAGTTCCTGGCGCAGCTCGGGGTGCTTGTTGAACAGGTCCTCGGTGTGGCCCGGGTAGTAGGTACCTCCGCCAAGGATGTTCTCCACCACTTCGGAGATCGGCAGGTCGATGTACTGCAGCGCCTTCTCGTTCAGTTCGTTGCCCCGCACGCGGGTCGCCACCTTGACATCGCCGTAGTGCTCGGCAAGGTATTGCGGGGTCCATTTGCGCACTGACTCCCAGTCCTTGGCAGCGCCGCGGAACACCACCGGGGTGTTGGGTTCCAGGTAGATCTTGTGGAAGTTTTCCGGCGACAGGTCCTTGAGCTCGACCTCCGGCACCGGCAGCGTCGGAGCGTCGCCGTAGGCCCGGGACTGCTCCTGGATGCGCGCCTCGATGCGCCGGGTGCGCTCGATGCATGCCTGCGAGCCATAGGGGCCATGTTCCTTGCGCCCGACGAAATAGTAGCGGCGGAGGAAATCCGCCCAGTACTGGCTACGGGTCAGCCAGTCGATCTTCGGGTCGTGGGTCAGGTCGATGGTCGGGAAATCCACGTGGGCGAAACTGCCGGAATTCATCACTTTGTCCATTGCTATCACTCTCCCTGTTGTCTTATTGGGTTTCACTGTTGAAATGCGCTGCGACGTCCTGCGGCGCACCTTGCACCGCACCGCTGCCGAACAGCCGAGCCAGGGCCTGGACGGACCACTCGGTCAAGCCGATATCCTGGAGCTGCGCCATGGGGTTGCCGAACAGGAACTGGCGCACATGCGGGCGCAGTTCGAGCGACAGCAGGTCGATGCGAATCGCCACGGCCGGGGTGTTGTAGTTGCTGTAGTAGCGCACCTCGGAGATCGCGCTCACCCCCATGAAGCGGTACAAGGCCTGGTGCTTGGGCGGTACGGCGAACACCACGTCGGTACAGCCGCGGGTGAACTTGGCGTGTTGCAGGGCGATGCGGAACAGCGAGTACACGCACAACATGCGCTCGGGGTCATGGATGCTGTAGTTCATCGCCCCGAAGTGCTCGGTGCTCACCGCCAGCATGCCGAACTCGACCAGACGGCGACCTTGTTTGCGCAAGGGCGCCAGGCAATCCTCGAACACCGCGTCCATCGGCAAGGCTGCCACCGAGTCGGGAATCGAGGTCAGGGTCATCGCCACCTCCCCCTCCACCTTGCCGACGAAGGTCACGGTCTGCGGGTTGAGCAGGAAGCTGTTGGTGTACAGCCCATTCTGCGCGGGCGCTGCCAGGCCCTTGCGGAAGTAGGCGCCATAGACCAGGCGATAGGCGGCCTCGCGGTCGTCGATCGATTTGGCCTGCCCCAGCAACACCGGTGCGCTGGAGTGCAGTTCGCTGGCCGGGCAACGCGGTTGGTGATCCGGCTGTTCGCCAGCCTCGGCGATCGCCTGGTCAACCCTCAGGCGCTGGCACAGGTGCTTCACCTCGCGCGGCCATTGCCCGCCATTGCAGGTTTCGCAAGGCAGGCAATGCAAACGCACGACCGCGCCGATGGCCTCCACCTGCACGACCTGCGCCTCGAAGGTCAGGTCGCGCCGAGCGATGTCGTCGCGGCCCTGCAGTGTCAGCACCTGGCCCACGCGTACTGCCAGGGTCGTCTCCAGCACCAGTGCCGACTCGCTCAGCGAACATAGCCGCGCCGTGCCCCGGACATCGTCGACGCTCAGGATCCAGGTCCCCCCTGCCTCGTCAACACATCGTTTTTCTACGTCTGTACTCAACAAAGGTCTCATCAGCTTCACTTCCTATCGATTGAACGAGAACATCCCTATCGCTACCTTTCGAAGCCCAGATCCATGCGTGTCGTGCTCCTCCCTGCCAGTTGCGTCATTGCTCAAGGGTTTTCCAGCACTGGCCGCTCTCGACCTTCGCGCGTTGCCACGACCCGTGCGCTTGAGGCGGTGGGCGCAGGCTCGCGCGGCCGGATCAGCCGGACGATCGGCAAGGTGATGACCGTCGCCGCGAGTGCGACAACCATGAGAATCGCGTAGAGGTCGGTCGTGATGACGCCGATCTCCAGCCCGACCGTCAGCAGGATGATTTCCATCACCCCCTTGGTGTGCATCAGCGTCGCCACGACGAATGCGTCGGGACGGCAAAGCCCCGTGCAGCGCGCCACCAGGTACGAAACCCCAGCCTTGCCCAGCGCGCCGACCAGCAGGAACAAACCGCCCCATGCCAGCAGGCCCGACCAGCTACCTGCCTCGATGTTCACGTTCATCGCCGCCGTGCCAAAGAACAGGGGTGCGAAGAACAGGTTGACCAAGGCCTGCGGTCCCTTTTCCCAGAACTCGCGAAGGCCCTGGTGACGGCGGAAGGCGATCCCGGCGATGAAGGCGCCGATGGTCACGTGGGCGTTGGCCAGGTCGGTGATGACACAGAAGGTGAACAGCACGATCAGCGCCGCGACCAGTGGCCGTGACGGATCACTGCCGGCGGTCGCGGACGAAGGCGCGACCAGGCGGCGGCTGACCACGAACTCGGCCACCGCCACCAGCACGATCAGGGTGATGCCGGAATACAGAATGCTCGCCGAGCCCGTGCTCGATAGCAGCACCAGCACCAGGGACAGGGCGAACCAGGCGAGGATGTCGGTGATCACCGCTGCGTTCATCACCAGCGGCGCCAGCCGGTGGTGGAGAAAACGCGGATCGGCGAGGATGCCGGCCAGCACCGGGACAGCGGTGGCCGCCATCGCGACGCCAAAGAACAGCATGTAGGGCAGCCGATCGACATGGCCGGAGAACACGCCGTGGCTGGCATAGCCAAGCAGCACCCCAGCCAGTCCCGCGCCGATGAAACCGAACACCGCGATCGGCAACGCCCCACCAGCCTTGGCCTGCGATCCACCATGGCTCCCCGAGCCGGTTTCCAGCCCCAGGCCAAACATGATGAAGATCAGGCCGATCTTGCCCAGCGCCATCAGGCCGGTGACGTTGGCGAACAACGCGCCGGTCAGGCCGGGATCGATCGCGCCCAGTACCATCGGCCCGACGATCACGCCGGTCAACAGATACCCGATGACTGCGGGCTGACCCAACCAGAAACTGACGCGGCCCAGACAGTGGGAGACCCCGAGGATCACCAGCAATTGCATGAAGATGTTTGCCGAGTTCATGGTCGATCAATCCTTGCGCGCCGCGGCGCCTGAGTGCTGTCCGATGAGTCGTCCATCGCCGAAGGGTTCGACCGGCCGCTGCCCGGGGTTGGTCGGGTGCACGCGCCAGCGAGCAGCAACGGCGTGCAACGTGACCACCAGCAACGCGGCCAGGCAGACGAGGACGCTGTAGAGAATCGCCGGGATCGCCATGTCGACACTGCCCAGCAAGCTGGCGATGACCAGCGCCAGGGCACTGTTCTGGATGCCGATCTCGACGGTGATCGAACGGGTCTGGGCACTGCCGAGCCCCGCCATCCTGGCTGCCAGCCAGGCAAGGCCCATGGTGCTGCCGAACAGCGCCACCAGGCTGAAGCCCAGGCGCGCGGCATAGGCCTGCAGCAGCGGGAATTCCTTCACCACCACCACCAGGATCATCAGCATGAGGAACGCGAAGCCGAGTATCCGCAGCAGCGGTTCCAGACGTTTGCAAGCAGTCGGCCAGAGCCGCGCCAGCCCCATGCCCAAGGCCAAGGGCAACAAGGTGAGGAGGAACAGGCGCACGACGGTGTCGGCCATCGGCAGTTGCACGGTCTGGCCGAGAACGCCGTAGTGGGCCAGCGCCAGCGCCACCAGCAGCGGCACGCTGATGAAGGCGATACAACTGGAAATCACGGTCAGCGAGATCGACAGCGCCACGTCGCCCTTGAGCAGGTAGGTGATGGTGTTTGAGGCCACCCCGCCCGGACACAGGCACAGCACGATCACCCCCAGGGCCAGGGTGCCGTCGAGCGCAAACACCCAGTTCACCCAGAGCCCCATCAATGGCAGCAGCAGCACCTGCCCCAAGGTGCCGATGGCGACCCCGGTTGGCGCCTGCAGCAGGTCGACGAAGTCCTTGCGGCGCAGGCCCAGCCCCATGCCGATCATCATCACGAACAACAGCACCGGGGCGATCAGCCTGGCCAGTTCTATGGTTTGCATACGTGTTCTCCTGGCTGGCCCAGGCCCAACTGGGCCTGGAGAAATGCCACCACCGCCTCTTGGGCCAGGTAAGTGGGGTGGTCCTGTTCGTCGACATAACTCACGCCCAGCACCGAATGGGCCCAACGCCCGATGCCATGGGGGTTGTCCGCCGACGAGTCGATTTCGCAAGCGACGAAACGCTCGCCGAAAGCCTGCTTCAGGCTTTCGAAACGGGCGTCTGGGACCGCCGGGTCACCGGTGAAGCGCAGGCCGAGTACAGGAATGGCCTGTTCGGTCGAGCGCCGTACGACAGCGTCCAGCGTGTCCTGCTCGATACCCAGCGCACCGGCCTTGGCAGCGGACAGGGCGAAGGGCAGCGAGGGGTTTGCCAACACAGGGGCGATGACTGCAGGGTCCGCCATCATGGCCAAGCCAAAGCCACCGGTCAGGCACATGCCGATCACCCCCACTCCTGGGCCTGGACTGGCCGCGTGCGCCGCTCGGGCCAAGGCCCGCAGCCAGTCGGTAATCGGGCTGCTGCGCCGGCTGGCCAGGACCCGGAACTCCCGCGAGATGCAGACCTGGCCCATGCAACCGGCCACCGACAACGCCGAGACCCGCACCCCTGGCTTGCCGAACAACACCGGCATCCACACGCCAAGGCCCGCATCGGCAAGCCGCCGGGCCAGGCGCACCACGCCATCGTGCAGTCCGGGGACTTCGTGCATGAGCACCACCGCGGGCCCCTCGCCCAGGCGAAAGACCTGGCGAGTCACGCCCTCATGGGAAAACTGGAAATCCGAGCAACCTGCGAAAAGGTCGCCAGCGAGCGCTAGATCGTTCATTCAACCATCCGTGGTAAGCCATCCGCGGCAGGTGCTCGGCCAACAGCCGGCCACCCGCTCGTGCATGCCGCCCGCGCCTTGCTGACCAAGGCGCGTGGCGGCGTCGGTCAAGCCTTCAGGCGCAGTCTCGTGCCTGGTCAGCAACGCGCCTCACCGCCCTGGACGGGGGTGGCGCTTCGAGCGGCGCCATCTTCAGATCCTCCAGACGCAGGTCAAGCTCGCGCAGCGAGCGGTCGATGTGCCGCCCCATGAAGATCCGCCGACGGACCATGAAGTCCATGAGTGCGAAGATCAGCAGCCACTTGCGCCGCCCCGCCTTGCCTTCGCGAACCAGCTTGGCGAACTCGGGCTTGTACGGGTTGTAGCCAAGCAGCTTGAGATCCGAATACATCAGCAGCCAATTCAGGGTGAAGTTGCTCAACACCGGGTTGGCATGCACTTTGTTCTGCACCAGGCCCAGTTCGATGACTGTGTTGGTGACGCGCGCCTGGTCGTAGTCCCAGGCATGGAACGGCGCGAGGATGCGCGGCAGCTTGATGCCCTCGCCATGGCGTTGCGGGTTCCAGAACAGCGCCCGCTCGTGTTCCTTGAACACGCCGTTGGCAAACAGTTCATGGGGCGTCCAATCCTGGGCGATACGCTCCGCCGGCATCTCGTAGAGCATGCGCTCGGGCTCCGGCTGGCCGGGTGAATAGCCGGTGAAGATCAACGGGATGTCCTTCTCCACGGCAAAACGCAGCAGGTCCCCTTCGCGGATGTCCAGCCAGAAATAGCAAACCGTGTGCACTGCCCCCTTCGGGCCCTGGTTCATCAGCAGATGGCGGATGAAACGCCGGTAGACGCTCTGGACCGGACGGTGCACGTGATGGTCCACCCCGAGTGCCTTGACCGTCCGCCGGATGTTGTCCCAGGTCCTGGCCGGTATGTCGAAATCGCTGGTATACGCCAGCACCTTCAGGCCGTAGTCCACCACCAGCCGGTGCAGCAGGTAGCAACTGTCCTTGCCACCACTGAAGGAGACAATGCAGTCGTACTTCCTGCCACTGCCCTTGGCGGCGCGCAAAGTCGCCTCCAGGTCCTGCTGGAAGCGCATGCGCTGCGCGTCCTGGCGCAACCGCCCCCCCGCCTGCGAGATGCGGCACAGGTTGCAGGTGCCGTCCGAATCCAGCGCCACGCCTTCGACGTCGTCGGTCAGCAGGCAGCTGACACATACTTTCTTGAACATACCGACCAGCTCCTTTCTATCCTTGTCGTGCTCCGATAACGGTCCGTGTCAGGTCACGCGTTCACGGCGACCTGGGCGTGTGGCAGGCGGGCGTATGCTTGCCGGGCCAGTTGCAGGGCCTCCCCAAGGAAATCGCCATAGGCGGTCAGTGCCTGCTCGCCGATGGCGACCAGGTGCTGGGTGTATTCAGGCTTGGCTTCGAGCAACTCGGCGACCACGCGGAAGTTGGTATCGGTATGGCCAAAGTCGAATCTCACATGCTCGGCCAGGAAGGAAATACTTTGCTGGCCTTCTTCACACAGCGCTGCGGCACAGGCTTTCAACAGTGCTGGGCCGTATTGGGTGGTGATCAGTTCAATCTCCACATCAATGGCAAGTTCGGCCCACGGTGCATCTCCGGCCACCACGTCCTTGTGCAACTGGTGATAACGGCGCACCGAAGGCGTCAGATTGGAAACCAGCAAGTCGTCGGTATTGATCGGCATTCCCGGATACTTCGCATTCCACAGGTTCACCAACTTGTGGACATCCGCCGCCGCCCACTCGTGGTGACCGTCTTCTTCTTCGGTGTGCTCCTTGAAGAACTCGGCCAGCCTGTTCAGGCCCAGGGCCTCGCAGCGCACGCCGGCCGTGGCCAGGTACTCCGGAATAGGCGTAGTCAGTGCCGCGCTCATGGCGCTCCAGTAGATCATGAAGAGGTTCACCAACGGCGCGTCCATCGGCGCGTTGAACAACGCCTGGACATCGTCACGGGCGGCAAACTTCTCACGTGCCGCCGCGATACGAATCTGGTACTCGTTCATCATGATCGGATCATTGCCAACATTCATTTTTCACGCTCCTTTGTAGGATGAATAAAACCTTTAAAGTCCATGAAACAGGCGATCGCGGCCAAGGGACGGACAGTCATATCCTCCCGTTTCAAACGATCGCATTTACTGCAAATGGCCCGCATGAACATGCGCGCGCAACTACATTGCCCTGTCAATCAGAAGTAATAGTGAACCCCTGCGTACAATTGATCGTTATCCCTGAACTGGCCGAAGATACCTTCGTCATGCCCGGCAAAATGCATTCCGCCAGTGCGCAGTTCCCAGTCGTCGGTGACCCGCCAGCGCAATTGCAGGCGCCAGAAACGGTCGGTCATGTTCATGAACTCGCGCCCCTGGAACTCCAGCCACAGGTCCTCGCCCTTGAGCGGCACGTTCACCCGCCATGTCACGCTTGGCCGGTACTTGTCCGGCTGCATGTTGCCGTTGTGGTTACGGATGTAGTCGAGGGTGTACTGCAGGTTGATGTAGGTCCGCGAGGCGAAGGTGTAGTCCATGCCGGCCACTCCCCTGAGCGTGTCACGGCGCTCGACCAGACCCGGCACAGCCATGTCGTAGCTGACATAACCGGCATCGGTGACGTAAGCCAGTTCGCCACGCACACCGATCCCGTCACGCCCCGACTCGAACGCCATCGACGTGGTGTGCTGGCGGGCGTGATAAGGCTGCACGGTACCGACTGCCCTGCCGCTGGCGTCGAAGCCCTGGATATCGGCGCGAAATGCCGCCATCTGCTCGAACTGGTAGGCATAGTTGAACGACAGGTCATAATTGTCGCGCCGCAGCACTCGCCGAGCGGCAAACACGCTGTCGCCCAGCGGACCACCTTCAACCTTGGTCGAGCGCTCGCTTAACCCCAGTCCGCGCACGTAGTTGTTCTCCACGAACAGGCTCCATTCCTCGCCTGGCTGGGCCAGCAGGTCCTGACGGAACTGCGGCTGCCAAAGCACCTCGAAGAAATCGCCGCCATCAAGAAAGTAGCGACCGCTCACCGCGGTCACCGGCCACTTGCGTTCGAAGCGGGTATGGATCAGGAAGCTGCGAAAATCCTGGGGTGTGAAGCTGTCGATCACACTGACCTCGTCCGCCACCCCCCACTGGATCACCTGCCGCCCGATGCGCCAGCTGGTCGTCTCGCCTTCCCATTCGACGTACCCTTCCCACAACCTGGCAGTGCTTTCGTTTTCGTCGGCTGCCGAACGCATGCGCTTGTGCTCCAGCTCCAGGTCCGCCGAAACCAGCGTGCGCAGGCCGTCGGCCTGGTGATCCAGCTCGACCCGGCCGCGACCTCGCAGGCCATTGTCCAGGCTCGACTTCAAGGCGCTCGAGCCCACCTCGCCACCGCTGCCCAGGCCAACCGCCGAGCGCAGGTCGAGAAACCCCGTCACCGTGTTCTGGCCACCCAGGGCCGCCAGCGCCTGGGCGCTCACGCAAGGCGCGCCAGCCAGCGACAAGACGGCTGCAAGTGTTCGGACAATCCCGACCATCACTCCACCATCCTGCTGGTTTCGTCACTGACCAGGCGTTGCACGTCCGCAGGTTCGGCAAAGTGCTCGATGCCCTTCTCCATCTGCCGCACCGTCACCAGCGACGCAGGCAGCCCGGTATCGACGCGAACCCAACGTCGCTCCATCAGCGTCTGATGCCCGTTGCGCAGATCATTCACCTGCACGAAACGCTCGTACAGGGCAGAGCCGTATGCCTGCACTTCGGTGCGCCGAACCTGCTTGATCAACTGGCCGGCAGCATCGAAAAAGTCGATCCGACTGGGGAAGTAACTGCCGTCGGCGCGGATGTAGTAGCGGCGCTTGGCATACGCCGAGTTCGACGACGGCTTGGCCTGGCAATCCACCACATGCACTGCGAAACCTTCCTCGCTGGCCTGCTCCACATAGCTGAATGTCCAGTCCTCGAGGTTGATCTTCTGCAGATCCTCGTAGATCAAGTCGGACCCGACCCAGGTCTGGTGCTTGGAAGATACCCGCCGAACCCGGCTGGCGGCCGGCAGGTACAGGTATTGCAGGTCCTCGGCGCCACGCACCTCCTCGTTGAAGGTGGCGATGTTGCGAATGCTGCGGGGATAGAAGAACTTCTGCAGGTCGAGGTCACCCTGCTCGCCTGCCAGGTGATACCAAAGCAACCCGCGCTGCCGCTTGGTTCCAGCCTTGTCGGTCAGGGTGACCAACAACATCGAGACCGAATCCTTGCCGGTTGGGCGGTCCTCGGAACGCTCGATGATATCCCTTGGCACCAGGTTGCCCGCCGGCATGCCAGCGAAGGCCAGCAGCGGACAGAGCACGCCGATGATCATCAGCAAACGCTTCATGGCTGCACGCTCCCGGCCTGGCGATAAGTGGCGAGCATGCCGCCGGCGAGGCCTGCAGGGCGGTGGACCTCCTCCAGGGCGAGGTGCTGGTCGGTTTCGCGCAGCGCCTCGCGGATGCAGATCGCAGCCGTGTCCAGGACACGCTCGTCCTTGCCTGGAACGCCAAGAGCGAAACGCACCAGGGCATCGCCAGGGCCGGCCGAGCCCCCTGGATTGAGCGCGCCACGCACACCGTAGCCCACATACAGATGATTGAGGAAGGCGCGAGCATGCATGGCCGTGAACTGCGCGCCAGCCATGAGGAACACGCCATGGACACCCACCTGTGACTCGTCGCCCAACTGCAACAGGCCGTGGAAACGGCGTACCTGGTCAATGCGCGAACGAACTTGCTTCACCAACCCATGCGGCTCGCGCATTGCCGCCAGCAAACGACGCTTGCCCAGCAGGTCAAGGCCCGTGCCGAAGATCAGCGCCTGGTCGCGACAACGCTCGAACAGGGTGCGGTCACGTAGCGCGAGGAAACCACCGATGGTCGTCGGCATCTCCTTCGTCGCGCTCAGCAACACACCGTCTGCCAGTGCGCACAGGGCCTGAACGATGCTCAGTTCGTCATGGTCACGCCAGTCGCAGGCGTACTCGCGGATCAGACAGGCATTGCTGAGGATCCGCGTCGCGTCGAGTAGCAGCGGGATGCCGTAACGATCAGCCACTGCCTTCACTGCACGCAGGTTGTCCAGCGAAACGGGCACGCCGCCAATGGCATTGGTGCAGGCTTCGACCAGCAGGAAAGGTATGCGCTGGCGGCCCACACGCTTGATCGCCTGCTCCAGGGCCACGCAGTCCAGGTCAGCGCGAAATTGGCCACCGGCATCTGCCGTCGACACCGTGCAGTATGTGGCGCCCCTGAGCTGCAGGTGCGCCTGCAGCGTGGGAAATGGCGCGCTGCCAAGCACGCAGTCGCCCGCCGTGACCAGGGCGTTGACCAGCAACGCCTCCGCCAGCCGCCCCTGGGCCAACGCCAGCACCTGGGGCAGGCCGAACAAGGCCTGGAACGCCGCAGCCAGTCGCTCGTCCAGCTCACCGTCGCCGTCCTGGCGCAATAGAGGAACGCTCGGGTAGTCGCGGTGCATCAGGCTGTCGGTCTGGTAGTCGTCCAGGACCAGCCGCGACGGTATCAGGTCGAGGTTGAACCCATGTTGAGCCAGGACCCGCGCGCGGGCCTCGACGGTGTCGGCCAGCAACGTCATGCCAAGGCTCCCTCGGACACGTCGATGATCCTGTGGTTCATGCGATTGAGGTCGAAGAACATCACCTTTGGCAGCACGATCGGTTCACGGAAACCCGGCACCAGGTCATGCAGCAGGTGGTTCACACACTCAGTGGCCAACAGCGATGTCGCGATCAGAGGCCCCACAGCTACCGTTGGCACCTTGCCAACCTCGAGGCTGCGGACGATCGCCTGCATGTGCTGGGGCACGAAGATTTCGTCGAAGATCCGCGGCAGGGAGCCCTGCTCCTTGGCCACCTTGAGCGTCTGCGTCCAGTACTCCATTCCCAACCCTTGCGGTGAGGAGCACAAGGCAAAGCAGCCGAAGCCCATGATCGGCCCGACAACGCTGAACACCCCACGCTCGTGTGCCTTGCGGTGGATGGACTCACGCAGCGAGTGGGGCACGTTGGCATCCAGGCAGTCGACCAGGATGTCAGCGCCCGACAGAAACTCGTCCTGGTTGTGGTCGGTGATACCTTCGACAAAGATCTCGACCTTGGCCCGGGGATTGAGGTCGAGAATCAGCTCGCGATACACCAGGGCCTTGTTTCGGCCCAGCGAAGCACCCGTCGCGGCCCATTGGCGGTTCATGTCGGGCGGATCGAAAGCGCCCGGGTCAGCCAGCTTGAATGACTGTACGCCCATCCGGCACAGGGTGAGTGCCATGGCGCCACCCACGCCGCCACAACCGGCGATCACCACCCGGCTGGACGCAAGCTTGTCGATGCCCGCCTCGGTCAACAGAGGTAGCGAGCGGTTCAGCATATCGTCGTTGCTCATCCTGAAACTCCTTTTCTCACGTGTGTGGATCCTTGCCTTGGCAATGCTGCCAGAGGCCGCCATGCCTCCTGCGAGGCGCAGGAAGGACACGTTGCCAATACTTCCTTCGGCAAAATGTCACAAACAATTTCAAGCCGGCCCTATCGCACCGGCCAACTAATTAAACCGACGAGTAAATAAACAACGGCAAATCGCAGGCACAACGAGACACCACGCAGTAGTTGCGCAACACCGCCAATTAATAAAACCCTCAGTACACTATTGGCACTTTTAAACCGCAAAGTTTAATTTGTCAGTCGCTGGCGCGAACAAACTAAACTCGTAAGTTTAATTGCCAGGCAACCGAGCGCAGCAAGCCAAAGCAACCTTGAAAGCAGAACCAACAAGCCCGGCTCAAAAACAAGCATAAAAACACTTAAAATCAATGACTTGAAAATGCCAACTCAGGCTGGATAGACGCTGCAGCGCACAATAACACCCGAGAATTGCAGCCGCGTGCACAGTACTCGCCAAGCGTTTTGGCGTGGCCAATCCGGACGAACGCCAACAGAAGAAATAGTTATTAACTTAGAATATTCGCGGATACTAAACGGAGCGCCAAGACAATACAAGCCACTCTTTAGCCATTATCGATAGCCCTGCGCAACGAGGCGACTATCGCACGCAGCAGATGCGCGAGATAAAGCACAATCTATTATCCGGCACGCCTGTATTCAGCAGGCCCGCCGAAACATATGGCAGCGCTGCTCGATATCAGGGGGGGCAACGCTCGCACCCTGGCCATTGCCCGAGCAGCAGTCGGGACCTGCTCGGCATTGCAATTGGCTAGCGGCGATGCGGGGTATCAGGGGTTAGCGTTGCAGCGCACTTGAGATCGAACGCCGCGCGGGCGGCGCTCGGCTGCAAGGGTTGCGGCGGGCTCCAGCCACCCCGACTATCGGGCCAAGGCGCTGGACAAGGCAGGCGCTCTCAGAAGCGCGCCACC
The DNA here is from genome assembly GCF_028369275.1 of Mitsuaria sp. RG. Lineage (NCBI taxonomy): Bacteria > Pseudomonadati > Pseudomonadota > Betaproteobacteria > Burkholderiales > Sphaerotilaceae > Roseateles > Mitsuaria sp. RG. Next base: position 101,984 of record NZ_JAQMYQ010000007.1, on the reverse strand, counting down.
ATCCCCACCCGCCAGGTACGTCCCGGCGCCGGCATGAAGCTCTGCGCCAGCGGGTCCAGGTAGTAGCGGTCGGTCAGGTTCTGCACCGACACATTCAGCTCGGTGTGCTCCAGCAGCTTGTACTTGAGGAACAGGTCGAACAACGCCACCGAGCGGTAGTCGATCTGCGGCGTGGTCGCGCCGGTCTGCCAGGGTTTGTCCATCTGCGCGGTGGGTCCCGAGCTGTAGGTCATGCGCCCGCCCACGGTCAGTGCCTCGTCGAAGAAGCGCATCCCGCCGAGCAGGTTGGCCGAGAAGCGTGGCGGGTTCTGGGTGTTGGTGTACGAGCCCATGTAGCTGCCCGACGTGCAGTCCGGGGTGTCCTGGGTGCGCTGGTAGCGATTGGCGCTGGCGCGCAGCTTGGCGGCGAAGGCCGCGTCGCAGGTCTCGGTCATCAGGTAGTAGGTGGCCGAAAGGTCGGCGAACACGCGCCCGGCATCGTAGTGCGACTGCAGTTCCAGCCCACGGGTGTGGAAGCTGTCGGTGTTGCTGAAGGTCATCTGCCCCCACAGGCCCGGGCTCGGGTCGTAGTAGCGGGTGATGTAGTTCTTGATGTCGTTGTCGAACCAGGCCAGCTTGGCCGACGCCTCGTCGCCGGCGGTCAGCAGGTCGCTGCGCAAGGCACTCACGCCCACTTCCCAACTGCGCGAGCGCTCGGGCTTGAGGTGCTTGCCCGGGGTGACCTGCTGGGTGCCCTGGCTGGTCTCGAACAGCGACGGCAGGCGCAGTCCCTCGGTATAGGAGGCATAGACGAAGGTATCCGGCAGGAACTCGAAATTGATACCGAAGGCCGGCGCGAAGCCACCGCCGCGGCTCTTGCCCTGCGGGGTGTAGTCGTAGCCGGTGACCACGTTGCTGACACTTTCGGGATGGACCACTACGTTGGTCGCGCCGGACTCGTTGAACGGCACGCCATTGAACGGCTCGTTGCTGTTCTCGAAGACGATGCCGTTGTTCAGGCGTGGGTCGGTGGCGTCGGTGTACTGGCCGTTCTGGTCGGGGAACCACGTCATGCTGCCCCAGTGCCCCGGGCTGCTGGCGGTGATCCAGCGCATTTCCCGCTCTTCGCGGCGCGCCTCGGCCAGCACGGTGTTGTCCTTGGTCTGGTAGTGGGCATAGCGGCCGCCGCCCCACAGCGTCAGTGTTTCAGTGGGTTTGTATTCCAGGTTGCCGTTGAAGCTGAACTCCTGACGCGAGGCATCGCGCAACATGCGGTTGGCGTTGATGTCGTGCTGGGTGGAGACCACGTTGCTTTGCGGCTGGAGGTCCTCGAGCTGGAAGGCGCCGCCCAGGTCGAGTTTGAAATCACCATGGGCTGTGGTGAAGCGCGACACGTTGTTCAGGTCGCCGCCGATGCGGCGGTTGTCCTGGCGGGACCAGGCGCGGTCGGTACGGTACAGCTGCGACTTGGGCGCCATCCAGGCCGCGCTGAGGGTGCTGGTCTTCGAGTCGGTCATCCACAGCCTGCTGGTGAGGTCCACCCACGGATTGCCCTCGGGCAGGTAGTGGTAGCGGGCAGTGTAGGTGTCGATCTGGATTTCGCTGGTGGGGTACTGGTAGATGCCGGCGGTGCCGTAGCGGAAGATGTCCGAGGGCATGATCTCGCCCATGTGCCCGTCGAAGCGGCGGTAGCTCAGGTCCAGGGTATGGTCGTCGGCCAGCCGCCAGGTGGTCTTGAGCAGGTAGGAGTCGGTCTCGAACGACGAGTTGAGCACCTCCTCGCCGGCGTTGTAGGTGTTGGCGACGCTCGGCTGTTCGTCACCGTCGCGGTCGTAGAGCCGGTAGCGGTCCTGGCCCTTCTTGCCGGAAAAGTAGTTGCCCTGGTTACGGTGCGCATAGGCCGCCACCAGGTCGAAGCGTTCGTGGGAGTAGCCGAAGGCGGCGCTGCCGGACTCGGCCTTGGAGCCGAACAGGCTACCGCGTTCGTCACGCGGCACCGCGCTCAGGTCCTCGTCCCTGGAGTTACGGTTGCGGTGCTCGGGCTCCACGCCGTTGTTCCACAGGTTGCCGGTCAGGCGCACGCCGACATCCTTGCCATCGACCAGGATGTCATCGACACCGATGGTCTTCATCTCCACCGAGCCACCGATCGCTCCCGAGCGAGTGCTGGGGCCTTTGTTCACGGTGACACTGCTGATCAGGTCGGGGTCGATGTAGCTGCGCTGCTGGGTGCCGCCGTAGCCCCGGTAGACATCCACCGCCTGCTCCGAGCCATCGACCCTGACCGCCACCCGGCTCTGCCCCTGGATGCCGCGGATGTTGACGTCCAGCGCTCCGCCGTTGCGGCTGTCGCCGACCTGCACGCCGGCCACGCCCTTGAGCATGTCGCCCACCGAGACGGTGCTGAAGCGGTCGAGGTCCTCACGCGACAGGTGCACCGTCGAGCGTGGCGCGCGATAGGTGTCGCGCTGTGGGTCCAGCAACTCGCTGGCCGCGACCATGGTCGGCGTCAGTTCCGTCGCCATCGCCGATGCCTGGGCCTGCGGGATGAGGATATAGGCCCCCCGGGAGTTCGACAGCAGTTGCAGGCCGCTGTTGGCCAGCAGGCGCCGGGCCCCCTCCTGCACGGTGTAGCGGCCCTTGAGTGCCGGCGCGGCGCGGCCGCGGGTCAGCTCGGGATCATAGGACAGCAGCAGCCCCGACTGGCTGGCGAACACGCTTAACGCGGTGCCCAGCGGGCCCTTGGCGATGTCGTAGTCGCGCAGCGTGGCATCGTCGGGCCGGGTAGAAGCCATGGCCGGGGCATCGGCGGCCTGAGCCAGGCTCGAAGCCGTGCCCATCAGGCAGCCGAGCATCGCACAACGCACGGCGAAGCTGATCGGGGACAAGCGTTGCGAAGGACGCGAAACAGGGGAAAGCCGACGGATTGCGGGCATGCTTTTCTCGCTCGTGAGGTCAGTGCCCGGCACTCGATGCGGGCTTGCACCCCTTCTGTCGCATGACGGCGAAAAAGGTATATGCGTGCGATTCGCATTTTCACTTGATCTTGTGATTTAGCCAAATCTAGTGATAATTGTTTGCATTTACACTCTGACACCTCCCCGCCATGACCCTTTTCAATACTCCGCCCCAGCCCGCCGAGCGCTGCGCCGTGACCACGCTGTACATCGAGCACCACGCCTGGTTGCGCGGCTGGCTGGCGTATCGACTGCGCTCCTGGGGGCGTGGCGTGGCCGACGACCTGGCCCAGGACATCTTCGTGCGCGTGCTCGCCAGCCGCGACAGTAACCAGCCCGATACCCTGCGCCAGCCACGCGCCTACCTGACCCGTATCGCCAACTGCGTGCTGGTCAGCTGGCGCCGCCGTCATTCGCTGGAGCAGGCCTGGCTCGAAGCGCTGGCGCTGGTGCCCGAAGCGCTGCAGCCGTCGCCCGAGCAGCAGAGCGTCATCCTCGAGACCCTGCACGAGATCGACGCAGTGCTCGACGGCCTGCGCCCACGGGTCAGGCAGGCATTCCTGATGGCCACCCTGGACGGCATGAAGCAGAAAGACATCGCGCAGGCGCTGAACATCGCCCTGCCGACGGTGAAGAAGTACATCCACGAGGGCTACATGGCCTGTCTGAGCCAGATGCCCGATGACTAACCAGCCCGCCATTGCCCAGGCCGTGCTCGCCGAGGCCGCCGCCTGGTTGCTGCTGATGCAGGAAGGCCCGCTGACCCCGGCGCAGCAGCTCGAACTGGAGTGTTGGCGGCGCCGCGACCCGGACCACGAACGCGCCTGGAAGCGTGCCCAGCGCCTGCTGACCCGCCTCGGCACCCTGCCGCCGACCCTCGCCCGGCAAACCCTCGCTCGCCCGAAGGACAGCAGCCGGCGCACCGTACTGCGTGGCCTGCTGGGGCTGATCGGCGCGGCCCCGCTGGGCTGGTGGGCATGGCGTCAGGCCCGGGAGGGTGTCGACTACCAGACCGCAGTGGGCGAACGGCGCGAGTTGCTGCTGAGCGATGGCACCCAGGTCACGCTCAACAGTCACAGCGAGCTGCGTGTGCTGTATTCGGCCGAGGAGCGCCTGCTGTACCTGCGCCGTGGCGAGGTGTACATCGTCACCGCGACGGACCCGTCGCGGCCGTTGCGGGTGCGCTCCGATCACGGCCTGATGCAGGCGCTGGGCACCCGCTTCAGCGTGCGCCAGCTCCTTCACGAGACCCAGCTCGCGGTTTATGAAGGCGCCGTGCGCGTCACCCCCGAAGCTGGCCGTGGCAGCGTCATCCACGCAGGCTCGCAGGTACGCTTCGACCGCGACCGGCTCGGCCTGGTGGAAACCGCCCGCGACACCCAGCTGGCCTGGCGCAGGGGTTTGCTGGTGGTCGACGACATGCCGCTATTGCAGTGGGCCCAGGAGCTGATGCGCTACGCCGACCAGCGCCTGGTCTGCGACCCGGCCGTGGCCGAGCTGCGGGTCTCCGGCAGCTTCCCGGTCGATGACCTGCCACTGGCCCTGGCCATGCTGAGCGAGAGCCATGGCCTGCGAGTGCGGAGCGAAGCTGGTGGGATGTTCATAAGTCGCTGATCCCCCAGCTGTCATGCAGGGAACCTACGACTATGCGGCCAACGCGTACCCTGTGGGAGCGGCTTTAGCCGCGAAGCAAGCAACTCGATGGATGGCACCGGCTTCGCCGGTGTTCGCGGCTGAAGCCGCTCCCACAGGTCCCTTCCAGGTCGATAATTCATGTGAAGCCCGCGCCCACGGGAGCTATGTGACGAACCACTCGACGCAATGCCAGCATCCGGCCATTGCCCCGGCACCATCGCCAATGGGATGATTCGTATTTGCAATGAATTCTCATCAAGGTCACCCCGTGCCCCCCAAACTCCTCCTCGCCGAAGACGACCCCCGATTGCGCCAGGACCTGGAACAGCACTTCCTGCGTCGCGGCTTCAGCGTCCAGGCCTGCGAGAACGGCACCCAGGCATTGAACGCGATGCACCAGGCGCCCTTCGACCTGCTGCTGCTGGACATCATGCTCCCCGGCATCGATGGCCTCAGCCTGCTCGACGAACTGCGCCGGCACCAGGCGGTACCGGTGATGCTGATGTCGGCCCTGGGCGCCGAGCAGGACCGCATCAGCGGCTTCACCCGCGGCGCCGACGACTACCTGCCCAAGCCCTTCAGCCTGGCCGAGCTGGATGCCCGGGTCGATGCCCTGCTGCGCCGGGTGGCGCTGGACCGACGCCCGCCCACGCCACGCAACGCCTGCACGCTGACCTTCGATACCGCCAACCATGATGTCGCCCAGCATGGCCAGAGTGCCGGGCTGACCGGTTCCGAATACCGATTGCTGCTGACCCTGCAGGCCCATCCCGGCGAGGCACTGAGCAAGGCCTTCCTGTACCAGAGCGTCCTGCACCGGGCCTACACCCGCCTCGACCGTGGCCTGGACGTGCATGTGTGCAACCTGCGCCGCAAGCTCGGCGCCATCGGCGCCGGACACCTGGAGATCCAGGCCGTGCGCGGCCAGGGCTATATCCTGGTCGATGCGGGCAGCAGCTGATGCGCCGTCATCCGCTGCTGTGGAAGCTGGCGCTGCTGCAGGTGTGCTTCTGCCTGCTGCTGACCTGGCTGATCTGGACCTGGGGCCTGTCGGTCGAACGCAGCACCTACTTCCTCGCCCCCGCCGACCGGGTGTTCCTCGCCGGCTTCGCCGAACAGGCCGAGCAGGCCTGGCACGCGGAGGGAGCCGATGGCGTGGAACGCCTGCGCCGTCGGCTCGAAACCGAGGAGGACACCTGGGTCGCCATCATCGGCCCCCATCTGCAGAGTCTCGGCACTACCCCGCTGAACGCCGATGAAGCCAGCCGCCTTACCTTCATGCGCAAGCTCGACTGGCCGATGAGCCGGCGCCTGCAGGACGAGCTGCCATACGTGAGCATCGCCTTCCCCGAACACCCCGAGGACGGCCGCCTGGTCATCCAGCTCCCCGAACACCTGCTGCCCACCGGCCTGACACCCTGGACCCACGTGATCACCCACGGCGTGGCCCCCGCCCTGCTCGCCCTGCTGCTGGGCCTGGCGCTTTACCGCCACCTGGTCGTGCCGCTCAACCGCCTGCGTGACCGTGCCGACGCCCTGCGCGCCGACGATCTGGACAGCCCCGGCCTGCCCCTGCAGGAACGTCGCGACGAGCTGGGCGAGCTGGCCCAGGCCTTCGAGCACATGGCCGTGCGCCTGCGCAAAAGCCTCGACCAGCAACGCCTGCTGCTGCGTACCCTGTCCCACGAACTGCGCACCCCGCTGGCGCGCCTGCGCATCGCCCACGACAGCGAACTACCGGCGGAACTGCTACGCCAGCGCCTGGACCGCGAAGTGGACGACATGCAGAAACTGCTGGAGAACACCCTCGACCTGGCCTGGCTGGACACCGAGCGGCCGCAACTGGCGACCGAACCGGTACTGGTGCTCTCGGTCTGGGAGGCGCTGGTCCAGGACAGCTGCTTCGAAAGCGGCTGGCCGGTCGAACGGCTGCCCTGCTTGCTCGGGCTCGACTGCCAGGTCCAGGCGCACCTGGACAGCCTGGCCCAGGCCCTGGAAAACCTGCTGCGCAATGCCATCCGCCACTCGCCCGCCACCGGCCGGGTCAGCCTGGACGGTTGGCGCGAGGGTGCCTTCTGGCACTTGTGCCTGCGCGACCAAGGACCTGGGGTAGCGGAGGACGAACTCGAGCAGATCTTCCAGCCCTACCACCGCCTGCCCGGCAGCGGCGCCGGCTTCGGCCTGGGCCTGGCCATTGCCCGGCGCGCCATTGAGTTGCAGGGCGGACGCCTGTGGGCAAGCAATGGCCATCCCGGGCTATGCCTGCACCTGCTGCTGCCGGCCAGCGAAAGTGTTTAGAAAGTTAATGCGCTTTACTCTCAAATAGGAGTTATTACTATTTGTGATCTCTTGAATTCAGCCCGCCGTGCCGGAGATCACACATGTCGCCCCGCCCGCTTCCTTTCGCCCCCTTCCTGCTGCTGTCCAGCTGCCTGCTGAGCAGCGCCGTGCAGGCCGCCAACCAGCCAGAACCGATCGTGCTGGAAAGCCAGAACGTGGTGGCCACCGCCCTGGAGGAGACCAAGCAGGCGCCGGGGGTGTCGGTCATCACCGCCGAGGACATCCAGAAACGACCACCGGCCAATGACCTGTCGCAGATCATCCGCACCATGCCGGGGGTCAACCTGACCGGCAACTCCACCAGCGGCCAGCGCGGCAACAACCGGCAGATCGACATCCGCGGCATGGGCCCGGAAAACACCCTGATCCTGGTCGACGGCAAGCCGGTCAGCAGCCGCAGCTCGGTGCGCTACGGCTGGCGCGGCGAACGTGACTCGCGCGGCGACACCAACTGGGTGCCGGCCGACCAGGTCGAGCGCATCGAGGTGATCCGCGGCCCGGCGGCGGCGCGCTACGGTTCCGGGGCCATGGGCGGGGTGATCAACATCATCACCAAGCAACCGGCGGGAGAGACCCACGGCAACATGACCGTGTACCAGAACTTCCCGCAGCACGGTGACGAAGGCGCCACCAAGCGCGTGAGCTTCGGCCTCAACGGCCCACTGACCGACACCCTCAGCTACCGGGTCTACGGCAACGTGGCCAAGACCGACGCGGACGACTGGGACATCAACGCTGGCCACCAGTCCGCGCGCACCGGCACCCAGGCCGGCACCCTGCCCGCCGGCCGCGAAGGCGTGCGCAACAAGGACCTCAACGGCCTGCTGAGCTGGCGCCTGACCCCGGAGCAGACCCTGGAGCTCGAAGCCGGCTTCAGCCGCCAGGGCAACCTGTACGCGGGCGATACGCAGAACACCAACTCCAATGCCAACGTCAAAAGCATGCTCGGCAAGGAGACCAACATTCTCTACCGCGAGAACTTCGCCATCACCCACCGTGGCGATTGGGACTTCGGCAGCAGCATGGCCTTCCTGCAATACGAGAAGACCCGCAACCAGCGCATCAACGAAGGCCTGGCCGGCGGCACCGAAGGCATCTTCAGCAACACCGACTTCTACACCTCGACGCTGCGCGACCTGACCGCCCACGGTGAGCTCAACCTGCCACTGCACGCCTGGCGCGACCAGACCCTGACCCTGGGCAGCGAGTGGAGCCAGCAGAAACTGGACGACCCCAGCGCCAATACCCAGACCACCAGCGAAGGCGGCAGCGTGCCCGGCCTGGCCAGCAACGGCCGCAGCACCAGCAGCCAGGCGCAGATCTTCTCGCTGTTCGCCGAGGACAACATCGAACTGCTGCCCGGCACCATGCTCACTCCGGCGCTGCGCTTCGATCACCACAGCATCGTCGGCGACAACTGGAGCCCGTCGCTCAACCTGTCCCACGCGCTGACCGACACCCTGACGCTCAAGGCCGGCATCGCCCGCGCCTACAAGGCGCCGAACCTGTACCAGCTCAACCCCGACTACCTGCTCTACAGCCGTGGCCAGGGCTGCTACGGGCAGAGCACCAGCTGCTACCTGCAGGGCAACGCGCATCTGGAGGCCGAGACCAGCGTCAACAAGGAACTGGGCATCGAGTTCCAGGACAACGGCTGGGTCGCCGGCCTGACGTACTTTCGCAACGACTACAAGAACAAGATCGACTCGGGCCTGAGCGGCATCGGCCAGGCATCCGGTGGCGCAGGCCTCAACGCCAATGCCACCCTCTACCAGTGGGAGAACATCCCCAAGGCACTGGTAGAGGGACTCGAGGGCACCCTGACCATCCCGCTGAGCGAACAGCTGAAGTGGAGCAACAACTTCACCTACATGCTGCAGTCGAAGAACAAGACCACCGGCGAGACCCTGTCGGTGACCCCGGCCTACACGCTCAATTCGATGCTCGACTGGCAAGCCTCCGACGACCTGTCACTGCAGCTGAGCGTGGCCTGGTACGGCAAGCAGACGCCGAAGAAGTACGACTACCAGGGCAAGCGGGTCACCGGCACCGCCAACGACCAGGTGGCCCCTTACGCGCTGGTCGGCGCCAGCGGCACCTATGCGCTCACTAAAAACCTGAGCGTGACCGCCGGCATCGACAACCTGTTCGACAAACGCCTGTACCGGGCCGGCAACGCCCAGGCAGTGAACGGTATCGAGGGCGCGGGCGCAGCCACCTACAACGAACCCGGGCGCACCCTCTACACCAGCCTGACCGCCTCCTTCTGAACCCGTGCCGCCGCTGCACTCGACGATGCCGCGGCGGCTTGTCATGGAAGACCTCACGAGAACGCCCGATGAAGATCCTTTCCCTTGTCCTGGCACTGCTGCTGAGCAGTTCGGCCCTGGCCCAGCCGCATCCCGAGCAGAAGATGGACCACACCTTGCTGCAGCGCCAGGACCTGGCCTATCGCTTCAGCCACCTCGACCTGGATTCGCGCGACGGCCAGCGCCATTACCGCCTGTGGATCGGCCAGCCCCGACGCCCGGCCCCCGCCAGCGGTTACCCGGTGCTGTGGATGCTCGACGGCAACGCCGCCATCAGCGCCCTTGAGCCACCGCAACTGCAGGCGCTCGCCGGCGGCCAGGCACCGCTGCTGGTCGCCATCGGCTACCAGACAGACCAACGCATCGAGCGTGCGGCTCGCACCTACGACTACACCCCCGTAGTGCCCGGGCTGGCCGAGCAACGCGACCCCCTGACTGGCCAGGCCAGCGGTGGTGCCGATGAGTTCCTCGACCTGCTGGAACAGCGCATGCGCCCGATGGTCGCCGCTGTCGCGCCCGTCGACCCGCAACGGCAGACGCTCTGGGGTCACTCCTATGGCGGGCTGGCGGTGCTGCATACGCTATTCACCCGCCCATGGCTGTTCAGCGACTATGCGGCGGCCAGCCCATCGTTGTGGTGGAACGACGGCGCCATCGTGGCCGAGGTGCACGGGTTGCAGGGGCGGCTGGGCAGCCACCGAACAAGCCTGCTGCTGATGCGCGGCACGCAAGAACCGGCCAATCCGCGTGGGCCGGTGTCGGGTGATGTACAACGAGCGGCCCAGGAGCTGGTGGCCAGTCTGGCCGGGGTGAAGGGATTGTCAGTAGCCTTCCAGCCATTCGATGGCCTGGACCACGGGCCAATGCTGCCGGCCTCGCTGCGGTTCGTGATGGACAGGATGTCCAGCTCAGTGAGCCGTAATCCGTTGTAAGAGCCATTCCTTTCAAGGTGTTGAGAATTGGCGCTCGGCTTGGCGTTGCCGGGGTCGCTTTGCGACCCTTTCGCGGCACAAGGCCGCTCCTACAGGGCGCGCGGTCGCCTGTAGGAGCGGCCTTGTGCCGCGAAAGGGCTGCAAAGCAGCCCCGGCAATCTCGAATTGAGCGGTCATACCCAAAAAATCGCAAAAACCTTGAAAGGGCTTGTTGTAGGAGCGGCTTTAGCCGCGATGCAAGCTGTGCGGTGTCTGGCACCCGCTTCGCGGGTAATCGCGGCTGAAGCCGCTCCTATAGATGCCGTGCCCCCTTATCCAGCTTGGCGCACGGTGTCCCGCAGAAACTCATCCAGTAACCCGCTGTCACCACGCGTCACCGGCACCTCCCGCACCTCATCGGCTCGCGCCAGCTCGGCCTCGATGAACCCATGCAGCACCTCGTCCCGAGGTCCGTGCTCGGCCTCGCCGCTGCGTCGTTTCACAGCCAGCAGTGCGTCGATCGCCGCCTGCAGTCGCGGATCATCGACAGTACGCGCCATCAACGCGGCGAACGCCGTCGGCGGCATGCCCAGCCCCTGGTCGATCCAGCGCACCGCCAGCAACGGCCGCAGCACATACAGGTACTTCTTGAAGCGCACCGTCTCGCCCATCAGGTAGCCACGCAGGTTCTTGCGTGCCATCGACAGGTAGTGGTGGCGCACGGCGCGCGGCGAGTAGAACGCCTCGCCCAGCTCGCGCAGGCGACCGGCGGCTTCGGCGTCGGCGCGGTACACCAGCGGCGAGCCCAGCCACTCGAGCAGGCTCGGATTGGCGCCGCGCATCAGGCGCAGGGTCTTGCGCAGCTCCCAGCCGCTGATGTCCAGCTCGTCGCAGAGCGGCCGCTCGATCACATCGCGAGGCTCGTCCACCCGCAGGTACCAGTCGTTGCGCGGCACGTAGACGAAGCGTACGTCGTAGTCGCTGTCCGGCGAAGCGAAACCCCAGGCACGGCTGCCGGACTCGCAGGCATAAAGCACGGTCACCTCGTGCTCGCGCTCGATACGTTGCAGCTCATCGAGCACCCGGGCGCGCATGGCCTCGGGCAATGGGTGGGAGTCGTCCTGATACATGTCTTCGTTCCTTGTACAGGGCGCCACGCGGCGCCCGTTTCAACCTTTCACGCACACCACCTGGCGCAGGGTGTGCACCACCTCGACCAACTCCCGCTGGGCCTGCATCACCGCATCGATGTCCTTGTAGGCCATCGGGATCTCGTCGATCACATCCTTGTCCTTGCGGCACTCCACATGGGCGGTGGCGCGCTGCTGGTCCTCGACGGTGAAGCGGCTCTTGGCCTTGGTGCGGCTCATCACCCGGCCTGCGCCGTGACTGCACGAGCAGAACGATTCCTCGTTACCCAGGCCCCGGACGATGAAGCTCTTGGCACCCATGGAACCGGGAATGATGCCCAGCTGGCCCTTCTGCGCCGACACCGCGCCCTTGCGGGTCACCAGCACCTCACGGCCGAAGTGCTGTTCCTTCTGCACATAGTTATGGTGGCAGTTGACCGCCTCGAGGCTGGCCTCGAACGGTTTGCCCAGCACCTTGCGGGTGGCGGCAACCACCGCCTGCATCATCAGCTCGCGGTTGTGCCGGGCGAAGTCCTGCGCCCACTCGACCGCCTCGACATAGTCGGCGAAGTGCCGGCTGCCCTCCTCGAAATACGCAAGGTCCCGGTCCGGCAGGTTGACCATGTGCTGGCGCATGTCGGCCTGGGCCAGTTCGATGAACAGGTTGCCGATGGCGTTACCGACACCACGCGAGCCGCTGTGCAGCATGAACCAGACGCGGTCGGCCTCGTCCAGGCAGACTTCGATGAAGTGGTTGCCGCCACCCAGTGTCCCCAGGTGCTGGCGGTTGTTGGTCTTCTCCAGCCGCGGGTGCTTGTTGGTGATCGCCTTGAAGCGTCCGGCCAGGCCGCTCCACACCTGGTCGGCCTGGTCCGGCACAGTGTCCCAGGCGCCCTGGTCGCGACGGCCGAAGGTCTTGCCATGGGGCACGGCCTTCTCGATGGCCGTGCGCAGGCCGTGCAGGTTGTCCGGCAGGTCGCGGGCGTGCAGCGAGGTGCGCGCGGCGATCATGCCGCAGCCGATGTCCACCCCCACCGCCGCCGGAATGATCGCGCCCACGGTGGGGATCACGCTGCCGATGGTCGAGCCCTTGCCCAGGTGCACATCCGGCATCACCGCCAGGTGCTTGAAGATGAACGGCATCTTCGCCGTGTTCATCAGTTGCTTGCGGGCGTCGTCCTCGACCGGTACACCGTCGGTCCACAGTTTGATCGGCTTGCCGCCCGCCACTTCGAGTATGTTCATTGCCTTGTTCCTTGTTGCGCTACGTCGTGTCGCAAAGGGTCAACCCGCCTTGAGGCTGACCATTCCATTCAATACCTGATCCAGGCCACCGAACACCGAAATCCGGTCGATGCGCTCGGCCACCCGCTCCAGGGTTTCCAGCTCCTTCAGGCGCAGGGCCGTCGGGTTGCCTTCCATCACCTTGGCGGTGTTGAGCAGCGAACGGGTCGCCTGGGTTTCCTCGCGGCGCCGGATCACGTTGGCCTGGGCGGCCTTTTCCGCCTCCACCACCTGTGCCAGCAGGGTCTTCATTTCGCCCGGCAGGATGATGTCGCGCACCCCCAGGCTGCTCACCTCCAGGCCACTGCCTTGCAGGTGCGCCAGCAGGTGCTCGGTGACGCTACCGTCGATGGACTGCTTGTCTTCCAGCAGCTCGTCGAGGGTGCGGGTACCCACTGCCGCACGCAAGCCGAACTGCAGCTCGCGGTACAGGTGCTCCACCGGCTTGCTCATCTGTCCGTGGGCGCCAAGCACATCGGTGTAGCGCCAGTTGGCCACCAGGCTCAAGCGCAGGCTGACCTTGTCGCGGGTGAGGATCTCCTGGCCGTTGACCTCCAACGCCTGCAGGCGGGTGTCGACCATCTCCACCGCTACCTGGCTGCCGCAGCGCCAGTAGCCATGCCGGCCTGGCTCGAGCAACCCGGCCACCACGCCATCAATCTTCAGCACGCCGACATGGAAGGCCGGCACCAGCGCCAGCAGGACCAGGTCCGTGCCGGCCACGCCGGGGCGGTTCAGGCGAACCACCAGTTCGTCGTCCAGGCGCCGTCCCTGATCAAGGTCGATGCGCTGCAAGCCATGTTCGACCTGACCTTTCCAGTACAGGCGGCGGCTGTCGGGGGCCAGCAACTCAACCAGGCGGCCGTCCTCGAAGCGCAGCCCGGCCTCGTGCGGCGCCAGGTCCATGGCTTCGAAATACTGCTCGACCAGTGCCGACTCATGCCCACGCAGGTATTGCGCCAGCGGGTGGTCAAACAGCGGGGATTGGAGGCTGAAGGTGGTCACTGTCAGCCGGTCTTGCCAGTCGAAACGCTGGTACTGGCCAGGCTCGAGGATCGACACGAAGTCGCCTTCGCTCATCAACAGGCCGCGTTCGTTTTTCTTCACCACAAAGCGTTTCAACAGTTTCATCTTGCTCATCCTTTTATCAATGTCCTTGGCTGCGGGTGGTCGCCGACTCACCGAGCGCCGTGGGCGAAACCTGGCGGAGTCCGGGGCTGGGAGCGATTGCTCCGGCGGCCGCCATCGTTGCGCCTGGTCCGGCCGGCGGGCCGGGTGAACCAGCGGTGGCTCAGGCTTCCTTCGCAGTGGCGGGCCGTCCTGGCCCTGGTTGCGTTGCCTGTGCCCCACCTGCGGGTGTTGCGGGTGTAGCTACCGTGGAGGGTATTGCCGAGACGTGGCCCGGCGAGCGCCTCGCAAGCCTGTTCACAGGCTTGCGCCGCAATGACCGGTCGTTGCGGCGGCGGCATGCACGACACCGACACCTGAAGGTGGGTACGTGCACCGGCGGGGGTTGATCCCCTGACCCGAGGGCCTGCCTGGCGATGCGGTCGAGAGGGATATAGCGAGCGGCGTGCCAGGTTTTCATTCGCTCTTGAAAAATCTTTTAACTATTTGATTTATAAGTATTTATTTTTTGTTGCGCGTTAGCCTGTGTATTGCAACGCGTCATGCCGATTTCATTTTTCGTATATCCTGAGATACATACTTATCTTTTTGGATAATCACGGATGACCAAGCCCCTCGTCGCCATCGGTTTCCTCGGCACCACCCTCGACCGCAACGGCAAGGGCGCCGCACGCTGGAACCGCTGGCGGCCAACCATCGGCCTGTGCCAGCAAGCCGACCTGCCCCTGGACCGCCTGGAACTTATCCACGGCCCCGGCGCCCGCGACCTCGGCCTGGCCGAGCGGATTCGCGCCGACATCCAGCTGGTCTCGCCCGACACCGAAGTGCGCCTGCACCCGCTGGCGCTGCGCAACCCTTGGGACTTCGAGGAGGTCTACGGCGCCCTGCACGACTTCGCCAGCGGCTATACCTTCGACACCGAGCGCGAGGACTACCTGGTGCATATCACCACCGGTACCCACGTCGCGCAGATCTGCTGGTTCCTGCTCACCGAAGCCCGCTACCTGCCGGCGCGCCTGGTGCAGACCTCGCCCTCGCGCAAGCAGGATGAAAACAGCGACCCGGCCGGCATCGCCACGCTGATCGACCTCGACCTGTCGCGCTACGACCCGATCGCCTCGCGCTTTCGCCGCGAGCAGGTCGAGGGGCAGTCGCTGCTCAAGTCCGGCATCGCCACGCGCAACCCGGATTTCAACCGCACCATCGAGCAGATCGAGCGGGTCGCCCTGCGCTCCAAGGCGCCCATGCTGCTGGTCGGCCCGACCGGCGCCGGCAAGTCGTTCCTGGCCCGCCGCGTCCATGAACTCAAGCGCGGCCGCCACCAACTGGGCGGGCGTTTCATCGAGGTGAACTGCGCCACCCTGCGCGGCGACGGCGCCATGTCGACCCTGTTCGGTCACGCCAAGGGCGCCTTCACCGGCGCCCAGAACGCCCGCGACGGTCTGCTGCGCGCCGCCGACGGCGGCATGCTGTTCCTCGACGAGATCGGTGAACTGGGCGCTGACGAACAGGCCATGCTGCTCAAGGCCATCGAGGAAAAACGCTTCTTCCCGCTGGGCGCCGACCGCGAAGTGGAAAGCGACTTCCAGCTGATCGCCGGCACCCACCGCGACCTGCGCGCCAAGGTCGCCGACGGCTCGTTCCGCGAGGACCTGTTCGCCCGCATCAACCTGTGGACCTTCGCCCTCCCGGGCCTGGCCGAACGCCGCGAGGACATCGAGCCGAACCTTGATTTCGAGTTGCAGCGCCATGCCCGCGAACAAGGCCGCCAGGTGCGCTTCAACCTCGAGGCCAAGCGCCGCTACCTGGCCTTCGCCCATTCCGGCGAGGCACGCTGGGCCGGCAACTTCCGCGAGCTGTCGGCGTCGATCACGCGCATGGCGACCCTGGCCGACAGCGGGCGTATCGACGAGGCATTGGTCGAGGAGGAGATCGGTCGATTGCGTTACGCCTGGGGCCTGGAACCGAACACCGAACCACTGCTCACAGGTCGCGAGCTGGACCTGTTCGACCAGGTGCAGTTGCAGGCGGTGATCGA
The DNA here is from genome assembly GCF_028369275.1 of Mitsuaria sp. RG. NCBI lineage: Bacteria > Pseudomonadati > Pseudomonadota > Betaproteobacteria > Burkholderiales > Sphaerotilaceae > Roseateles > Mitsuaria sp. RG. Next base: position 86,273 of record NZ_JAQMYQ010000007.1, on the reverse strand, counting down.
CGTCTGCCGCCGCGCGCCGAGCCTGTCAGAAGCCGGACGCCAGCTGTTCGCGGTATCGCGCCAGGAGAAGGCCAACCCCAACGATGCCGACCGCCTGCGCAAGTACCTGGCGCGCTTCGGACTGGACTGGCAGCAACTAAAGTCGTAGGGCTTGCCAGCCCGCTGGCACAGTGGGGTATGCTTGGCCGGTCTTCAGGGCGGGGTGAAAGTCCCCACCGGCGGTAAATCGAAAGATGAGCCCGCGAGCGCTCCGGCCATGCCGGGGGTCAGCAGACCTGGTGAGATTCCAGGGCCGACGGTCATAGTCCGGATGAAAGAAGGCGTTTGGCAGGGGCCGTCCGGGCACCCCTGCGCGCGCATTTTGTTCGCCCCGAGACGTTCATCGATCATTCACGAGGAGCGTTTCATGTCCACCATGCTCAACAAGCAATTCCCCAATGTCAGCGCCGCCATCGCCGCCTTCCAGGCCGGGCGACCCGTGCTGCTGCTCGACGACGACGACCGCGAGGACGAAGCCGATATCGTCGCCGCCGCCGAGAACCTTTCGCTGCAGACCATGGCCATGATGATCCGCGACTGCAGCGGCATCGTCTGCCTGTGCCTTGACGAAGCCACCGTCGACGCCCTGCAGCTGGCGCCGATGGTGCAGAATAACCAGGCCCGCCATGGCACCGGCTTCACCGTCACCATCGAAGCCGCCGAAGGGGTCAGCACCGGTGTGTCGGCACAGGACCGCATCACCACCATCGAAGCCGCGCTGCGCTCGACCGCGCAGGAACGTCATATCGTCAGCCCAGGCCACGTGTTCCCGCTGCGCGCCCGCGATGGCGGCGTGCTGACCCGTCGCGGCCACACCGAAGGCTCGGTGGACCTGGCCCGCCTGGCCGGCCTGCGCCCGGCGGCGGTGCTGTGCGAACTGATGAACCCCGACGGCAGCATGGCCCGCGGCGAGCAGGTGGCGGTGTATGCCCGCCAGTACAACCTGCCGGTGCTGACCATCGAGGAACTGGCGCGCTATCGCGAGGCGATGGTCGAGCTGGAAGCAGAGATCGCCTGAATCATCTTGGGGCCGCTGTGCGGCCCATTCGCGGCACAAGGCCGCTCCTACAGGAAATTACGATCCCCTGTAGGAGCGGCCTCGCCGAGGCGTCGGACCGGCCGGAAAGGGCTGCAAAGCAGCCCCAACAATCTAAAGCCCAATGCCGATCAAGCTGCCGTCAACGCAACCCCAACGGCCCCTTCAAAAACTCATACAACCCCGCCGCACTCTTGCGATAGCCATCAGCCGTCAGGTGCACCAGATCCGGCCGCGCCAGCCCGCCCGCCTGCCAGCCGGCAATCGAGCACGGCCCGCCCATGAACCCCTGCCAATCCCAGAACAGCGCCTTGTACTTCTGCGCCATCTGCTTCTGGATACGGATCACCGAGGCCAACGGTTGAGGCTGGCGCGCCGCACAGCTGCGCGCCTTGCGCTGCTTGATCGAGTCCGGCGGCCCGACCAGCAGGATTGCCGCCTGGGGCAGGTCCTTGCGCAGGCCGACGAGGGTCGCCTCCAGTTGCGTCTGGTACAGCGCCAGGTCGAGCTTGTCGTCAAACGCTTCATTGGTGCCGTAGGCCAGGATCACCAGGTCAGGCCGCACGGCCTTGAGGCTGTCACGCCAACCCGGCTGCCACTTGTCCACCACGTCCAGGCGCGCACCGTTGATGCCCAGCGCCGAGTAGGTCACCCCGGCATTCTTCTGCCCCTGGATGTACCAGCCCCCCAGCGCGACACCCCGGCCACCCTCGACACTCAATTGCACCGGCAGGCCGACATTGGCGTAGGCCGGGCTGAAGCGCCACTGGCCATTGCTCGCCGGCAGCACGCGGCGCTGGCCACCATTGACGAAGAGGCTGGCACTGGTGGTCGACTGGTACAACGCCGAGACCTTGTAGCGCTGGCGGTCCTCATCACGCGCCTGCAACACAACACTGGCGCGATTGGCCAACGGCAGCGACAGGTAGCCCCCCAACGGGAACTGCGGGCTTTGCTGGTTGCGCGCCGACACCAGCTCCCACTGGCGCCTCTCGCTCTTGATGATCACCCGGTCGTTGCGGATCCCCGGCACCGGCGAAGCCGGCACCAGGCCGATGCCGCCGTCGCCGTAGCGCGTCTGCAACAGCTTGCGCAGCTCGCCGCTGAACAGGTCGGCGGCGGTGTGCGAGTCACCCAGCTGGACGATGGCAACCGGCGCCCGGCCGGCATTGCGCAGCTTGCCGGCGAGCAAGGCGAGGTTGCCGTCCTGACGGGCGGCAGGCGCGGCGGCGGGCCGGGCCGTGGGCTGGGCGCTCACGCTGTTGGCGCCGGTACTGCAACCCGGCGCGGCGCTGATCAGCAGGGCCAGGCCCAGCAGGTGATGCCATTGGCGCATCTCAATGTCCTGTAACGGTCAGGCCCGGAAAGCTGATCAGCGACAGAACCTGTTCGGCGATCATCTTCTGGCCTGTGATGGTGAAATGAATGCCGTCGTCGACCCGCACCTTGACCCGCTTGCCCTGCGGTGTCTGCACCGTATACGAGAAGTTGGCGTCGGTGTAGCCGAGGATCGGGTTGGCCGAGATGTAATGCTGGCCGAACAGCGCGGTCTGCTCCTGGTAGAGCCCGCTGAGGTAGCCCATGGCCGTGGACAGTCGCGCCTTCTCCATGTTCGGCGGCCCGACCCAGATCACCTGCACGTTGTGCGTGCGCGCCTGTTCGAGGATCGAATCGATACGGGCACGGTAGGCGACCTCCCACTCCGGCGACTTGAAGCGCAGGAATGGCTTGCCCTTGCCCTGGGGCATGTCCCAGGGGTCGTTGGGGCCTAGGAACACCACCATCAAGCGCACGTTCGGTTCGTGATCGAGGGTGTCGGCCACGGTCTTCGGCCAGTTGAAGAAGCCCGGATAGGCAAGGCCGGTGCTCTGCTTGCTGAGGTTGACGGTGCGGATCTGGTAACGCTTGCGCAGGCTGTTGGCCAGGTGCGGCGCCACGCCCTGCATCAGCGAGTCGCCGACCAGGAACACTTCGTCACCAGCGACCAGCGAGGCCACAGTCCCCGGCTGCAACAATGCCGGTGCAGGTGTAGGCGGCACAGGCTGGGCGACAGCGACCGGGGCTGGCGCATGAACCGGCGCAGGCGTCGGCTGTGCATGCGCGGGCGTCGATACCGGTGGCAGCGGTTTGGCCAGGACCGCCGGGGTTTGCAGATCGACCGTGACCACCGGCATCGGCGCAGGCATCACCTCGATCGCCGGCCCCTCGGCCAGTTGCGGCGCGGGCAGCAGTTGCTCGAGCAGGTCATCGCGCTGCGCCTCCAGCATCGCCGTCAACTGCGCACCCAAGCGCCAGGCCGGCAGCTGGCCCAGCAGCGGTATCTCGCAGCTCTGGTGGTATTTCTGCTGGCAATAGAGCTTGATCGAGTCCTGGTTCAGCCAGAACAGCAACGCGGTGGTGACCACGATCGCATACAAGCCACGGGCGGCGCCCATCTGCACCTGGAACAGCTGTTTGCTATCAGAAGCTTGCATAGATGAACCCCGGCACGCCCGACTGCGAAGCGAAAATCACCAGCGACACACCGACCCCGAGCGGGATCGGGTACAACTGCCACGGCAGGCGCTGGAACAGCGCGCCACTCTGGCGCAACAGCGCCAGCCACTGGGGATAACTGGCCACGAACAACACACAGGCCAGCAGCATCAGGCCCGTGGCGCTGTTCAGGCCCGCCAGGCTCAGCTGGGCGATGTTGCCGAGCATCTCCATCGCGCCCTCAAGCGTCGGGCTGCGGAAGAAGATCCAGGCGAAGGCCACGTAGTGGAAAGTCATCAACCGCGCCATCAGGCCCGAACCCGGCAGCCGCGCGAAACCCGGAAACCACTGGCTGAACAGCTTGGAAATGGCCAGGCCGACGCCATGCAGGGCGCCCCAGATGATGAAGTTCACGCTCGCCCCGTGCCACAGGCCGGACACCAGCATCGCCAGCAGCATGTTCAGGTTGCCGCGCCATACGCCCTTGCGGTTGCCGCCCAGCGGGATGTACACATAGTCGCGGATGAAGCGCGACAGGCTGATGTGCCAGCGCCCCCAGAATTCCTTGAGGTTGTGCGCGGCGTACGGCGCGTCGAAGTTGTCCGGCAGACGGAAGCCCAGCAACAGGGCGATGCCGGTGACCAGGTTGGTGTAGCCGCTGAAGTTGAAGTAGATCAGCAAGCTGTAGCCGTACACGCTCAGCAGCACCTGCTCGGGGCTGGCGCTGCCCGGGGTGTCGAACACCGGGTCGACCCACTCGCTGCCCAGCCAGGCGCTGAGGAAGAACAGCTTGACCACCGCCATGGCGATCAGCCCCAGCGCCCGCTGCGGTTCCAGCACCTGGCGCATGGCCGGCGGGCGGATCTGCGGCAGCATGTGCAGGGCACGGTTGACCGGCCCGGCCACCAGGCTGGGGAAGAACGCCAGGTACAAGGCCAGGTCCAGCGGCGGCACCGGCGCCAGCTCGCGGCGGTTGATCGACACCAGGTAGCTGACCGAATGGAAGGTGTAGAACGACAGCCCGATCGGCACCAGCACTTCCAGCAGCGGCAGCGCCACGTCGAACCCGGCAGTGGCCAGCGCGGCCTGCGCGCCTTCGACGAAGAACGCCTGGTACTTGAACAGGTAGAAGCAGCCCAGCACCAGCGTCAGCAGCAGCACGCGGCTGAACCAGCGCCCGGGATAGCGCCCCGCCAGCTGGCCGAGCAGGTACACCAGCGTGCTGTAGCCCAGCAGGATGTACAGCGACTGCAGGCTGAAGCTCGCCACCAGGCCGTAGCTGGCGGTCAGGAGCAGCAGGTTCTGCAACCGCACGCTCCAGCACAGGCTCCAATAGAGCAGGAAGAACAGCGTGAAACAGAGGCCGAATTCGATCGAGAGGAAGCTCACAACGTAGTCCATTACATGACGTCGGGGAGGAAGGTCTTTGACCCGCAGGCCAGAGCGCGCGGATTATGGCAGAGGGCCGCCACCCCCACAATTCGATTGCATGACGGATTGCAAGATGGCTTGCGCCAGACAAGTGCAACAAAATGCGACGAACGATAGGCCCACGCAATTTGCTCCCCCTGCCCCGCTCTGCTAGTGTCGCGCCGTTCTGAACGCCACCGAGACAGTCGCCATGGCCCGCAAAAAAACCTCCATCGATTTCGAACAATCCCTCGCCGACCTGCAAGCCCTGGTCGAGCGCCTGGAGAACGGCGAACTGTCGCTGGAAGAGTCGCTGGCCGCCTTCGAACAGGGCATCGCCCTGACCCGCGATTGCCAGGGCGCCCTGGCCCAGGCCGAGCAGAAGGTGCAGATCCTGCTGGAGCGTGACGGCGAGCTGGCTGCCCAGCCGTTCGACGCGGAGCCCGAGGCATGATCGCCCAGTACCAGCAAAGCGCCCAGGCACGGGTCGATGCCGCCCTCGAACCGCTGTTCCAGGCGCCGTCGAAGGAGCTTGAACGCCTCTATGCCGCGATGCGCTACAGCGTGATGAACGGCGGCAAGCGCGTGCGCCCATTGCTGGCCTATGCCGCCTGCGAAGCCTTCGGCGTGCCGCCCGAGCAAGCCAACGGCGCGGCCTGCGCGGTGGAGCTGATCCACGCCTACTCGCTGGTGCATGACGACCTGCCGGCGATGGACGACGATGACCTGCGTCGCGGCCAGCCCACCACCCACAAGGCGTTCGACGAAGCCTGCGCGATCCTCGCCGGCGACGGCCTGCAGAGCCTGGCCTTCAGTGCTCTGCTCGAGCCACGCCTGAGCCCGCAGTCCGACGCTATCCGCCTGCAGATGGTCCAGACCCTGGCCAAGGCCGCCGGTCCCGCCGGCATGGTCGGCGGCCAGGCCATCGACCTCGGCTCGGTGGGCGTCAAGCTGGACCAGCAAGCCCTGGAATACATGCACCGGCACAAGACCGGCGCGCTGATCGAAGCCAGCGTGCGCCTCGGCGCCCTGGCCAGCGCCCGCGCCGATCAGGCCCAGCTCGATGCCCTGCAGACTTATGCACAGGCCATCGGCCTGGCGTTCCAGGTGCAGGACGACATCCTCGACGTGGAGAGCGACACCGCCACCCTGGGCAAACGCCAGGGCGCCGACATCGCCCGCGACAAGCCGACCTACCCGGCGCTGCTCGGGCTGGAGGCGGCCAAGGCCTATGCCGTGGAGCTGCGCGACCAGGCGCTGGCCGCGCTGCAAGGCTTTGGCGACAACGCCGAGCCGTTGCGGGCGCTGGCCCGCTACATCGTCGAACGCCGTCACTAAGTCCCCCTGTAGGAGCGGCCTCGTGCCGCGAAAGGGCCGCAAAGCGGCCCCGGCAATCTTTGCGTCAACGCTGAAATCCTGGGGCCGCTACGCAGCCCTTTCGCGGCACAAGGCCGCTCCTACAGGATCCGTGTTGCATTGAGCTTCCTGCACACCCGTCCGAATGGGCAGCTTTTCCTACAATGGGGTAAACTGCCGCGTCTTCACACCTATAACGACACGCCTGATGCCCACGACGTTTCAAGAGATCCCCCGCGAACGCCCGGTCACGCCTTTGCTGGACCGCGCCGACACGCCCGCCGGCCTGCGCCGGCTGGCCGAAGCCGACCTGGAGACCCTGGCCGACGAGCTGCGCCAGGACCTGCTCTATACCGTGGGGCAGACCGGTGGGCATTTTGGTGCGGGCCTGGGCGTCATCGAACTGACGATCGCCCTGCACTACGTCTTCGACACCCCGGACGACCGGCTGGTGTGGGACGTCGGCCACCAGGCCTATCCGCACAAGATCCTCACCGGCCGCCGCGAGCGCATGCTCAGCCTGCGCCAGAAGGACGGCATCGCCGCCTTCCCGCGCCGCAGCGAGAGCGAGTACGACACCTTCGGCGTCGGTCATTCCAGCACCTCGATCAGCGCCGCGCTGGGCATGGCCATCGCCGCCCGCCTGCAGAACGATCCGCGCAAGTCGATCGCCGTGATCGGCGACGGCGCGCTGACTGCCGGCATGGCCTTCGAGGCGCTGAACCACGCGCAGGAAGTGGATGCCAACATGCTGGTCATCCTCAACGACAACGACATGTCGATCTCGCGCAACGTCGGCGGCCTGTCCAACTACCTGGCCAAGATCCTCTCCAGCCGCACCTACGCCAGCATGCGCGAGGGCAGCAAGAAAGTGCTGTCACGCCTGCCCGGGGCCTGGGAGATCGCCCGTCGCACCGAAGAGTACGCCAAGGGCATGCTGGTGCCCGGCACCCTGTTCGAGGAACTGGGCTGGAACTACATCGGCCCGATCGACGGCCACGACCTGCCGACCCTGATCGCCACCCTGCGCAACATGCGCGACCTCAAGGGCCCGCAGTTCCTGCATGTGGTGACCAAGAAGGGCAAGGGCTTCGCCCCGGCCGAGGTCGATCCGATCGGCTACCACGCGATCACCAAGCTGGAGCCGGCCGACAAGCCGGTCGCGCCGAAAAAAGCCAGCGGGCCAAAATACGCCTCGGTGTTCGGCCAGTGGCTGTGCGACATGGCCGCCGCCGACAACCGCCTGGTGGGCATCACCCCGGCAATGAAGGAAGGCTCGGACCTGATCGACTTCAGCGAACGCTATCCCGAGCGCTACTTCGACGTCGCCATCGCTGAACAGCACGCGGTGACCTTTGCCGCGGGCATGGCCTGCGAGGGCGCCAAGCCGGTGGTGGCGATCTACTCGACCTTCCTGCAGCGCGCCTATGACCAGCTGATCCACGACGTGGCGGTGCAGGACCTCGATGTGCTGTTCGCCATCGACCGCGCCGGCCTGGTCGGCGAGGACGGCCCGACCCACGCCGGCGCCTACGACCTCTCGTACCTGCGCTGCATCCCCGGCATGCTGGTGATGACCCCCAGCGACGAGAACGAGCTGCGCAAGATGCTTAGCACCGGCCACCACTACAAGGGCCCGGCCGCCGTGCGCTACCCGCGCGGCACCGGCCCCAACGCGCCGATCAGCGGCGATCTGGAACCACTGGAGATCGGCAAGGGCGTGATCCGCCGCCAGGGCGGCAAGGTCGCCCTGCTGGTGTTCGGCGTGCAACTGACCGAAGCCTTGCAGGTGGCCGAGCAGATCGACGCCAGCGTGGTCGACATGCGTTTCGTCAAGCCGCTGGACGAGGCCCTGGTGCTGGAGATGGCCGCCAGCCATGAGCTGCTGGTGACCATCGAGGAAAACGCCATCATGGGCGGCGCCGGCGCTGCCGTCGGCGAGTTCCTGGCCCGCGAGGGCGTGGTCAAGCCACTGCTGCACCTGGGTCTGCCGGACATCTATGTCGAGCATGCCAAGCCTGCGCAGATGTTGGCTGAATGTGGGCTGGATGTCGCGGGGATCGAAGCCTCCGTCAAAGCCCGGATGGCCAAGCTCGGCCTCTAGGGCCCTTTCGCGGGTAAACCCGCTCCCACAGGGACTGCACAGTATTCAAGGTCTGTGGAGATCCTGTGGGAGCAGGACTGCACAGTATTCAAGGTCTGTGGAGATCCTGTGGGAGCGGGACTGCACAGTATTCAAGGTCTGTGGAGATCCTGTGGGAGCGGGTTTACCCGCGAATGCGATGGAACTGCCCATGAAAAAATCCGCCTGTGCCGCACTCCTCTGCGCCCCTACATTCCTGCTGGCCGCCGAGCGCGATGACGCCCTGAAACTCCCCGACGTACTGATCAGCGCCAGCCGCCAGGTCGAGTCACGCACCGCCACCAGCGCCGCCAACACGGTGTTCACCCGTGCCGATATCGATCGCCTGCAACCCAGCGGCGTCACCGACCTGCTCGCCCGCGTCCCCGGCGTGCAGGTGGCGCCCACCGGCGGTCGCGGCAGCCTGCCCGGCATCTTCATCCGCGGTACCAAGGCCGCCCAGACCCTGGTGCTGGTCGACGGCGTGCGCATTGCCAATGCCACCTCCGGCGACAGCGCCCTGCAGTTCCTCGGCATCGACCAGATCGAACGTGTGGAAGTGCTGCGCGGCTCGCGCTCAGCGATCTACGGCAGCGACGCCATTGGCGGGGTGATCCAGATCTTCACCCGCCGTGGTGACGGCCAGGGCCTGCAACCGCGCCTGCACCTGGCCGGCGGCAGCAATCAGACCTGGCAACGCAGCCTGGGGCTGTCGGGCGGTGATGGCGCGACCCGCTTCAACCTCGGCGCCAGCCTGGACGAAACCGCCGGCATCGATTCGACCGGGCCGTCGTATGCCAGCGATGGCGACCATGACGCCTATCGCAACCGCTCGCTCAACCTGAACCTGAGCCACACCTTCAACGAGCGTTTCGAAGCCGGGCTGAACCTGCTCGACAGCCGCGGGCGCAGTGAATACGACAATCCGTACGGACGGCTGGATGATGTCACCTGGCTGAGTTATCCACAGCAGCCCTACACTGACTTCAGCGTCAGCAGCCTGGGCTCATGGTTCGACGCCCAGCTTAATGACACCTGGCACTCCAGGCTGGAGTTGGGCCACAGCGAAAACCGCGACGACAAGCGCGACAAGCTCAGCGACCAGCGCTTCATCTACAACACCTATCGTGATCAGGTCACCTGGCAGAACGAGCTTGCCCTGGACGAGCGCAACCAGCTGATGCTCGGTGGCGACTGGTATCAGGACCGCTTCCACGGCACGGCGAACTTCAGCGAGGACAGCCGCTGGAACCGCGCGATCTTCGCCCAGTACCGTTTCGCGGGGGAACGCTTTTCCAGCGAGCTTGGCGTGCGTCACGATCGCAACCAGCAGTACGGCGAGCAGACCACCTGGAACGCCAGCCTCACCGTCCCCTTGAATCCACGCAATGATGTGCTGGTGTCCTATAGCGAAGGATTCCGCGCCCCGACCTTCAACGACCTGTATGACGTGCAGTACGGCAATCCGGACCTGCGTCCCGAGCACTCGAAGAGTTACGAGCTGCAATGGCGCAGCCAACTGGCCAGCCATACACGCCTGGAAGCCTCGCTGTATCGCACCGACCTGCGCGACGCGATCAACTACGACCCCACGCGCAGGCGCCCCGGCAATGTCGACAACGCACGCATCAACGGCCTGGAGTTGTCGCTAATGCAGGAGTGGGCTGGCTGGACCTCTCAGCTGGGCCTGAGCATGATCGATCCCCGCGACCGTGAAAGCGGCCATACCCTGCAACGGCGCGCTCGACGCACGTTGAGCCTGGACCTGGATCGACAGTTCGAACGCTTCAACGTGGGTGCGAGCTGGCAAGCCGTCAGCGGCAGCTACGACGATCCATCCAACAACAATCGCATCGGTGGCTACGGACTACTCGGTCTGCGCGGCGGCATGGCCCTGACCGACGAGGTGAGGCTGGAGCTGAAGCTGGACAACTTGCTGGACAAGCACTACAGCCGTGCCCTTTACAGCTTCGATGGCAGCCAGTACGGCTATCGCGAAGAAGGCCGCACCTGGCTGCTGAGCCTTACCTGGACACCGACCCTCTAGCCTCCAGCAGCGCGCACAACCGGGCGGTAGCCTCGATCATCTGCCCGCTGGGCCGCTCCAGTCCCTTGTCCGGCACCACCAGCAAGCGCTCCCCCTTCACGGCGCTCAACTGCGGCCAGCTACGCCAGCTGGCCAGCTGCGCCGCGTCACCCGCCAGGATCACCTCGGGATCGCGCAACAGCACCGACTCCACGCTGACCTGCGGCGCAGGCTGGGTCAGGTCGTCGAACACATTGCGCGCCCCGCAGACGCGCAAGGCATCGCTGACCACCTGGCGTCCACCCAAGGTGTACAGCGGCTTGTCCCAGACCTGATAGAACACCCGCAGCGGCGTGTCGCGCCGGTAGCGCTCGCGCAGCGCCTGCAGTCGATCACGCAGGCCGGCGGCATAGGCGCGACCCTGCTCGTCCCGCCCGAGGCGCCGGGCGATGGCTTCGATCTGCTCGATCAACTGGTCGAGGTCGCCGGGCTCGCCACTGAACGTGGCGATACCCAGGCGCTTGAGCTGGTCACGCTGGGCTGGCGCGACACTGCCGGGCCAGAGCAGCAGAAGGTCAGGCTTGAGGCTGAGCAAGCGCTCCATATCCAGCTGGCCATGGCGCCCGACCGAGGGCAGGGCCTGAAGGCCGGGCGGACGCTCGCCTGCATCCAGCAGGCCCACCAGCAGGTCATCAGCATCCAGCTCGAGGACGATCTCGGTCATCGACGGCGCCAGGCTGACCACCCGTGGCCCGGCCTCGGCCAGGGTACCGAGGCACAGCAATGCGAAGGAGGCGAGAAGCGCCCGCATCAGCCGAGCTGGCGCGGAATACGGTAGAGGTACAGCAGCACCACAGTAGACAGGGCGAGGAGGATCTGCGGCACGGCCTCCAGCCCGACCAACACCGACAGTGCAGCGACCCAGGCCGGGAAGCAGGCGAACAGCATGGCCAGGCGTCGAACCCGCGCCAACTCGATCCAGGCAGCGGGTTCGTCCGGCGTGCCCAGCTGCTTGTCGGTGGCGATCAATGCCCGCTTGTAGGCGCCGAAGCGCGGCAGGCTGAGGAACATGGTCGCGGCCCCGGCGATGAACAAGGGCATGGCCAGCACCGGGATCAGCGGCTCACCGCCGCCGAACGCCCAGGCCATTATCGGCAACGGCAACAACCCCATGGCCAGGTACTGCCACCAGGCCAGGGCCAGCCGCCGCTTCACCTCGCCGCGGGTCACGCCTGTGGCACCTCGCCCTGGTGCTTGTTGCCCATCATGTGGCCAAGCTTGTCGGCCTTGGTGGCCAGGTACAGGCGGTTGTGCGGGTTGTGACCGGTGTGCAGCGGCACGCGCTCGGCAACCTTGATGCTCATGTCGGTCAGGGCCTTGACCTTGCGCGGGTTGTTGGTCATCAGACGCAGCGATTTCACGCCCAGGTGTTCGAGCATCGGCAGGCACATGGCGTAGTCACGCTGGTCGGCGGCGAAGCCCAGGCGCTCGTTGGCCTCGACAGTGTCGGCGCCGCCATCCTGCAGCTCGTAGGCGCGGATCTTGTTCAGCAGGCCAATGCCACGGCCCTCCTGGCGCAGGTACAGCAGCACGCCACGGCCTTCACGGGCGATGGCCTGCAGCGCGGCTTCAAGTTGCGAGCCGCAGTCGCAGCGCTGGCTGAACAGGGCATCGCCAGTCAGGCACTCGGAGTGCAGGCGCCCCAGCACCGGCTCGCCGTCCGCGATGTCACCCAGGCTGAGCACCACGTGCTCGCGGCCAGTAGCTTCGTCGAGGAAGCCATGCATGGTGAAGATCGCAAAGGGCGTCGGGAGTTTAGAGGCGGCAACAAAGACGACGGGCACGTTGTGCTCCTGGATAGTAGGATTTTTCAGATCGGCCGATTGTATCAGCAGCCCGGCGCAGGTGCGCAGGAGGAATATGGTGGCTTAAGATCGAAATGTTCGATGCTTATGGAACAAGGACCAAATCCTGTAGGAGCGGCCTTGTGCCGCGAAAGGGGCGCGCAGCGGCCCCAGATTCCGAGCCACCATCAAAATTGCTGGGGCCGCTACGCAGCCCATCGCGACACAAGGCCGCTCCTACAAGAACAGCGACATGAGCCTAATGCGGCTGGCTATCCGCAGTGAACGGATACGGCTGCTTCCAGCGCTCGAAGATCGGCTTCAACTCACCGCTGCGCACCAGTTGCGCCATGCGCCGGTCGAACAGGTCACGCAAGGCCTCGCCCTGCGCACTGCGGGTGAACGCCAGGTACAACGGCAGCTCGGCGACGTGGGTGCTGCGAAAGCGCTTGGGCTCGGGCGCCTGCCCGAGTACGTACTCGACCTCGGTCTGTGCATCGATGTAGAAATCCACCCGGTCATGCTCGAGCATGGGCAGGATCCCTTCGCGACGCTGTACCTCGCGGAAATTGTGGACGTTGGGCAGGTAACTGGCGTAGTCATAGCCACGCACCCAGGCCAGGCGGTACTGGCCGATGGTGTCCAGCGTGGGCTGCGGCTTGCCGGCCAGGCCCAGGGCATAGATATGGTCCAGGTCGAAATGCCAGCGCGGATAGAGGTTGTCGTCGTTCTCTTCCTTGTACGAGCCGACCCAGGCATCCGCCTCGCCCCGTTTCACCAAACCGACCGAACGGCTGTACGGCGCGCTCAGCACCTTGACCTTGACCCCGGCCGGCTCGAACACCTGGCGCAGCACGTCCCAGGCCAGCCCGCTGCCATCGGCGTTGGTGTAGTCGAGCCACTCCTCGCTGACCAGGCGCACCTGCTGTTCCTGCGCCATGACGCCGGGCACCGCGCAAAGCAGCACCCACGCCAGCAACACACTCCTCAAGGCCATTGCAACGCTCCCTGTATCAGGCCACCGCCCACACCAGAACCTGCATGCCCAGCCAGGCGAACACGCCGGCCAGGATATCGTCGAGCATGATCCCGAACCCACCATGCACATGGCGGTCGACCCAGCGGATCGGCCACGGCTTGAGGATGTCGAAGAAGCGGAACATCAGGAACCCCGCCAGCAGCCACTGCCAGCCTTCCGGCACCAGCCACAGGGTGATCCACATGCCGACGATCTCGTCCCAGACAATGCCCTCGTGGTCGTGCACGCGCAAGTCGTTGGCCACCTTGCCGCACAGCCACACGCCGAACAGCATGCTGATGCCCAGCAGCAGCCAGTAGCCCCAGTCGGGCAGCATCTGCCACAGCGGGATGAACGGCAGCGCCACCAGCGACCCCCAGGTACCGGGGGCCTTGGGCAGGGTGCCGGAGCCGAAGCCGAAGGCGATGAAGTGCCACGGGTTGCGCCAGACCGAAGGCGGAACGAACTCCGCAGGCACCTGGTTGGGGTGGTCGGTCACGGTGTCTCCCTGAAATGTTGATAGCCCCGCTGCACGGGGGTGATGTCCTGGCCCTGCGGGTCACGCAGGGTCACACCCTGGCCTTGCAGCACACGCCCGATGACGTGCACCTCGCGGGCCAGGGAGGTCAGTGCGCTTTCCGGCAGGGTGAAGGCCAGCACGTAGTCGTCGCCGCCAGTGAGCGCCGCCTGCACCGCCGCCTCGCGCCCCAGGAAAGCCTGTAAAGGAGCAGACACGGGGACCTGCGCCAGGTTCACCTCAAGCGCGACGCCGGACGCCTTGGCGATATGCCCGCAGTCGGCCAGCAGGCCGTCGGAGATATCCAGTGCCGCCGTGGCCAGGCCACGCAGGCGCTCGCCCAGTTGCAGTTGGGGCAAGGGCGACCAGTAGTGCTCCAGCAGCGGGCCGGCCACCTCGGCAGCCGCCTCGCGCTCGCCCAGCACCACCGGCAAGGCCCCCGCCGCATTGCCCAGGAAACCGCCGACGCACAGCAGGTCGCCCGGCTGCGCGCCGCTGCGACGCAGGGCCTGGCCCGCCGGTACCCGGCCGAACACGGTCACGGTGATACTCAGCGGTCCACGGGTGGTGTCACCGCCGATCAGGGTCATGCGGCAACGGTGGGCCATGCGGCCGAGGCCATCGGCGAAGGCTTCAAGCCAGTCCGGGCCGACTTCGGGCAGGGTCAGGGCGAGGGTGAAGCCGATGGGCGTGGCGCCCATGGCCGCCAGGTCGCTGGCCGCCACGGCGAGCGAGCGCTGGCCCAGCAGCAGCGGGTCGCAGACGGCGGGGAAATGCACAGCGGCCACCAGCGTGTCGGTGGAGATCGCCAGTTGCTCGCCGGCGGGCAGGTCCAGCAGGGCGCAGTCGTCGCCGATCCCCAGGGCCACGCCCTCGCCGCCCTGCGCACAAGGCGCGGCGGCGAAGTAGTGACGGATCAGCTCGAACTCACCCATGGCTGGTCAGCGCCGCGATCAGCGCTTGTTCGCCTTGACTTCCGCCTCACGCAGACGCGGAGCCAGCTTGTCCAGCACGCCATTGACGAACTTGTGGCCGTCGGTGGCGCCGAAGACCTTCGCCAGTTCCACGCCTTCGTTGATGACGACGCGGTACGGCACGTCGACGCGCATCATGAACTCCCAGGTGGACAGGCGCAGCACGGCCAGCTCGACCGGGTCGAGCTCTTCCAGCGGCGTGTCCAGGCAAGGCTTGAGCGCCTCGTCGATCTCGGCCTTCTTCGCCGGGACCCCGTGCAGGATCTCGCGGAAGTAGGCGCCGTCGACATCGGTGAAATCGTTATCGACCCGGAACTGCGCTTCCACTTCGTTCAGCGAGTGCTTGGCCATGTGCCACTGGTAGAGCGCTTGCGTGGCGAGCTTGCGGGCTTCGCGACGCTTGGCGCTCTTCGAGGGCTTGCCGGCATCCGCAGGTTTTGGATCGCGCGGGTTGAAACGATCGCTTTCGTCGCTAATCACTTGGCCTCCAACTGCGCCAGCAGACTGACCATTTCCAGGGCCGACAGGGCAGCTTCGGCACCTTTGTTGCCGGCCTTGGTGCCGGAACGCTCGATGGCCTGCTCGATGGAGTCGACGGTCAGGACGCCGAAGGCCACCGGAACACCGAACTCCATGGACACCTGGGCCAGGCCCTTGGTGCACTCGCCCGCCACGTATTCGAAGTGCGGGGTACCGCCACGGATTACTGCGCCCAGGGCGATGATCGCGTCATAAGCACCCTGCTGGGCGACTTTCTGCGCTACCAGCGGGATTTCGAACGCGCCCGGGGCACGAATGATGGTGATGTCGCTTTCACTGACGCCGTGGCGTACCAGGGCATCGACTGCACCGCTTACCAGGCTTTCGACGACGAAGCTGTTGAAGCGGCCAACCACCAAAGCATAGCGACCTTTGGGGGCGATGAAGGTACCTTCGATGGTCTTCAGGGTCATTCCGGAGTTCTCATCTTCAAGAGCGAGGCCGCGCTGTGGCGGCCTCGGGAGGGTTTGGACTCGAGTCCAGGGGCGAAAATGCCGCCTCAAGTCACTCGGAGGGCACGTATTCTACAACTTCCAGATCGAATCCGGATATCGCATTGAACTTCATCGGCGAACTCATCAGGCGCATCTTGCGCACGCCGAGGTCGCGCAGGATCTGCGAACCGGCACCGACGGTGCTGTAGGTGGTCGGCGCTTTCGCCGGGGCATCGCCCGCGCTCTCGCGGATATGCGCCAGCAGCACGTCGCCGTCCAGCGGGTGGCCCAGCAGCAGCACCACGCCGCTGCCGGCCTCGGCCACGGCGCTCATGGCCGCGCGCAGGCTCCAGCGGCCCGGTTGCTTGACCATCAGCAGGTCGCGCAGCGGGTCCATGTTGTGCACGCGCACCAGGGTCGGCTCCTCGGCGCAGATCTTGCCGAGGGTCAGGGCCATGTGCACATCGCCTTCCACCGCGTCGCGGTAGGTGACCAGGTTGAACTGGCCCAGCTCGCTCTCGATCGGTTGCTCGGAGACGCGCTGCACGGTGCGCTCATGGATCATGCGGTAGTGGATCAGGTCGGCGATGGTGCCGATCTTCAGGCCGTGCTCGGCGGCGAACACTTCCAGCTCGGCGCGGCGCGACATGGTGCCGTCGTCGTTCATCACTTCGCAGATCACCCCGCTTGGCTCGAAGCCGGCCATACGCGCCAGGTCGCAGGCGGCCTCGGTGTGACCGGCGCGGGCCAGGGTGCCGCCGGGCTGGGCCATCAGCGGGAAGATATGACCGGGGCTGACGATGTCCTCGGCCTTGGCGTCCTTGGCGGCGGCGGCCTGCACGGTGCGGGCGCGGTCGGCGGCGGAAATGCCGGTGGTGACGCCTTCGGCGGCTTCGATCGACACGGTGAACTTGGTGCCGAAGCCCGAGCCGTTGCGCGGCGCCATCAGCGGCAGCTTGAGCGTTTCGCAGCGCTCGCGGGTCATCGGCATGCAGATCAGGCCGCGGGCGTGCTTGGCCATGAAGTTGATGTGCTCGGGCAGGCAGCACTCGGCCGCCATGATGATGTCGCCTTCGTTCTCGCGGTCTTCGTCATCCATGAGGATGACCATTTTGCCCTGGCGGATGTCTTCGACCAGTTCTTCGATGCTGTTGAGCGCCACGCGGCACCCCCTTCTCAATCAGGATTTCAAGAAGCCGTTGGCGGCCAGGAAGCTTTCGGTGATGCCACTGCCGTTGCTCGGCTCGGCGGCCTTGTCGCCCAGCAGCAGACGCTCCAGGTAACGGGCCAGCAGGTCGACCTCAAGGTTCACCCGACGCCCTGCGCGGTAGTCGGCCATGATGGTTTCGGACAGGGTGTGCGGGACGATGGTCAGCTCGAACTCGGCGCCATCGACTTCGTTGACCGTCAGGCTGGTGCCGTCGACGGTGATCGAGCCCTTGTGGGCGATGTACTTGGCCAGCTCCTTGGGCGCGCGCACGCGGAACTGGATGGCGCGGGCGCTATCGGCGCGCGAGACGATCTCGCCGACGCCGTCGACGTGGCCACTGACCAGGTGGCCGCCCAGGCGGGTGGTGGGGGTCAGGGCCTTTTCCAGGTTGACCCGGCTGCCGCTCTTGAGATCGACCATGGCAGTGCGCTTGAGGGTCTCGACGCTGACGTCGGCCCAGAAGCCGTCGCCGGGCAGCTCGACGGCGGTCAGGCACACGCCGTTGACCGCGATGCTGTCGCCAAGCTTGACGTCGCCCAGGTCGAGCTTGCCGGTCTCTACGTAGACGCGCACGTCACCGCCCTTGGGGGTGAGGCTGCGGATGGTGCCGATGGATTCGATGATGCCGGTGAACATGGTGTTCTCCTAGATACGGGCTGCGCGAGGCAAGCCTGGCATTATACGCCGGGGGGCGGCAGGGGGATGGCAGTGACTCGCCAGTCATCGCCGACCGCGCGCATTTCGGTGATCTTCAGCCGCGGCGCCTCGCTCATTTTCGACAGCGGCCAGTCCAGCAACGGGCGCGCTTCGGAGCCGAGGAAGGTGCCGGCGACGAACAGCTGGTACTCGTCGACCAGGCCCTGGCGGGCGAAAGCGCCGACCAGGCCGGCGCCGGCCTCCAGCAGGATTTCGTTGACCCCGCGCCCAGCCAGGGTGCGCAGCAGTGCCGGCAGGTCGACACGCCCCTCGCTGCCGGGCAGGTTGATCAGTTCATGGCCGGCGGCCGCATAGCGTGGGTCTTCACCGGCGGCGGTCACCACCAGTGCCGGGCCGGCCTGGAAGAACGGCGCGTCCAGCGGCAGACGCAGGCGCCCGTCGATCAGCACGCGCAACGGCGGGCGCGACAGGGCCAGGGCGGTGAGCGCGTCATCCAGGCCCAGCTCCTCGCCACGCACGGTCATGCGGGCGTTGTCGAACAGCACGCTCTCGGCGCTGGTCAGCACCACGCTGGAGCAGGCGCGCAAGCGCTGCACCGCGGCACGCGCCGCAGGGCCGGTGATCCATTGGCTTTCGCCGCTGGCCATTGCGGTGCGGCCGTCCAGGCTCATGGCCAGCTTGGCGCGCACGAACGGCAGGCCCTGCTCCATGCGCTTGAGAAAGCCCGGGTTGAGCGCGCGAGCCTCGGCCTCGAGCACACCGCTGGCGACTTCGATGCTGGCCTCGCGCAGCCGCTGCAGGCCATTGCCGGCCACTTGCGGATTGGGGTCCTGCATGGCCGCCACCACCCGCGCCACCCCGGCCTTGACCAGCGCCTCGGCGCACGGCGGCGTGCGGCCATGGTGGCTGCAGGGCTCGAGGGTGACATAGGCGCAGGCGCCGCGGGCGCGCTCACCGGCCTGGCGCAGGGCATGGACCTCGGCGTGCGGCTCGCCGGCGCGCGCATGCCAGCCTTCGCCGACCACCTCGCCGTCACGCACGATCACGCAACCCACGCGGGGGTTGGGGTGGGTGCTGTACAGGCCCTTGCGGGCCAGTTCCACGGCCCGGGCCATGTAGTGGGCGTCGAGAATGGCTTGGCTGGACATGCTTACTCTTTAGCCGGCTCGCGGGCCAGGCGGTCGATTTCTTCGCGGAATTCGTCGAGGTCCTGGAAACGCCGGTAGACCGAGGCGAAACGGATGTAGGCCACTTCGTCGAGCTTGCGCAGCTCGGCCATCACCATCTCGCCGACCACCAGTGACTTCACTTCGCGCTCGCCAGTGGCGCGCAGGCGGCTCTTGATATGCGCCAGCGCCGCTTCCAGACGCTCGACGCTGACCGGGCGCTTCTCCAGCGCGCGCTGCATGCCGGCGCGCAGCTTGTCTTCGTCGAAGGGCTGGCGCGTGCCGTCCTGCTTGATCAGCCGGGGCAGGACCAGCTCGGCGGTTTCGAAGGTGGTGAAGCGCTCGCCGCAGGCGACGCATTCGCGCCGACGACGCACCTGTTCGCCCTCGGCGACCAGACGCGAGTCGATGACCTTGGTGTCGTTGGCACCGCAAAACGGACAGTGCATGGTGGCAGGCAACAAAAAAAGGGAGGGCCATGGTAGCGCATTGCACTGGCAAGACAAGCCAAAGGGTTTACCATCCATGCAAATCTGCCCGTGAAGGACTACCCCATGCACCCTCGAGCGCTCGTCGTGCTGTGTTGCGCCGCCCTGCTCGCCGCCTGCGGCAGCGACCGCCCCAAGCCGGAACAGGCCCCTGCCCCTGTGCCGGCCAAGGTGGCCAAGAAAACCGAACCCCTGGGCCCGCTGCCGGCCTACCAGCGCGAGCTGAGCGGCACCCTGCTGGAAATCCCGGCGGGCGCCGACGTGGAGCTGGCCCTGCTGGTGATCGACGAGCGCGGCCGACCACAGCAACTGCTGGCCAGCAGCACCCTGAGCGGCACTGGCCAGGCCCTGCCCTACCGCCTGCGCTTCAACCCCGAAGCCTTCCCCGCCGGAGCCCGCGTCGAACTGCGCGGTCGCGCCAGCCGCTCCGGCCAGCTGATCCTGCACCTGCCGCCGGTACGCATCGCCCAGGCCCAGACCCAGGCCACCGGCCCGCTGCGTTTCGAAAAGGCACCCTAGATGGCCCCGGCAATCCTGCAACAGGCCCTGAGCGGCCTGATCGGCGAAGCGCGGCTGATCGTCAGCGAACTGCCCGGGTGCGACCTGAAACTCTGGTTGATCGACGACCAGAACATGGACCGCGAATTCACCCGCGAGGAAACCCGGCGTATTCTCGAGGAGCCGCCCTACTGGAGCTTCTGCTGGGCCAGCGGCCTGGCCATGGCGCGCTACCTGGCCGAGCGCCCGCAGTGGGTGCGCGGCAAGCGCGTGCTGGATTTCGGCGCCGGCTCCGGCATTGCCGGGATCGCCGCCGCCCGGGCCGGCGCCCTGGAGGTGGTGGCCTGCGACCTCGATCCGCTGGCCCTGGACGCCTGCCGTGCCAACGCCGCGCTGAACGGTGTGACGCTGAGCTACAGCAGCGACTTCTTCGCCGAAGCCGACCGCTTCGACCTGATCCTGGTCGCCGATGTGCTCTACGACCGCGCCAACCTGCCGCTGCTGGACGAGTTCCTCAGCCGTGGCCGCCAGGCGCTGGTCGCCGATTCGCGGGTGCGCGACTTCAGCCACCCGCTGTACCGCCCGCTCGGCGTGCTCGAGGCGCTGACCCTGCCGGATCTGGCCGAGCCGCACGAATTCCGCCGGGTCAGCCTGTACCATGCCAGCCGCGAGCCCTTATAGTGGGGGTATTCACGGATTTGCGAGAGTTGCGATGAGCCAAGCTCCTGATAACAAAGATGTGCCGTACATCTTCGATGCCACCGATGCCACCTTCCAGCAACTGGTCATCGAGAACTCCTTCCACAAGCCGGTGCTGGTCGACTTCTGGGCCGAGTGGTGCGCGCCGTGCAAGGCGCTGATGCCGTTGCTGGCAAAGATCACCGAGGGTTATCAGGGCGAACTGCTGCTGGCCAAGATCAACTGTGACGTCGAGCAGCAGGTCGTCGCCCAGTTCGGCATCCGCAGCCTGCCGACCGTGGTGCTGTTCAAGGACGGCCAGCCGGTCGACGGTTTCGCCGGCGCCCAGCCCGAGTCGGCCATCCGCGCCATGCTCGAACCCCATGTGCAGATGCCCGCGCCGCCCGCCGCCGCGCCGCTGGAGCAGGCCAAGACGCTGTTCGCCGAAAGCCGCTTCAGCGAAGCCGAGGCCCTGCTGCAGGTACTGCTGGGTGAAGACAACAGCAATGCCGAGGCACTGATCCTCTACGCCCGCTGCCTGGCCGAGCGCGGCGAGCTGGGCGAGGCCCAGGTGGTGCTCGACGCGGTCAAGACCGACGAGCACAAGGCCGCCCTGGCCGGCGCCAAGGCCCAGCTGACCTTCCTGCGCCAGGCCGCCAGCCTGCCGGAAGCCGCCGAGCTGAAGAGTCGCCTGGCGCAGAATCCGCAGGACGACGAAGCAGCCTATCAGCTGTGCATCCAGCAGTTGGCGCGCCAGCAGTACGAGGCGGCGATGGACGGGCTGCTGAAGCTGTTCCAGCGCAACCGCGCCTACGAGAACGGCTTGCCGCAGAAGGCGCTGTTGCAGGTGTTCGAATTGCTGGGCAACGCTCACCCGCTGGTCAGTGTGTATCGCCGCAAGCTGTCCGCTGCGCTGTTCTGAGTTTGTTGGGGCTGCTTTGCAGCCCTTTCGCGGCACCAGGCCGCTCCTACAGACGAGCGCGCGCCCCTGTAGGAGCGGCCTTGTGCCGCGAAAGGGTCGCAAAGCGACCCCTCATCCTACCCAGCGATACACCGGCGCATCCACGCCGCTTTCCACCTTCACCTCACTGCTGTGGCGCAAGCGCACCAGCAGGCGCTTGCCCGCCGCCACGCTCCCGGCCAGCCCCTCCAGGCGCTCCAGCAGCTCCGGCCCACCCATCTGGCCCGCCTGGCGCAGCACTTCTCGCGCGGCCGCCCACTGCCCGTCATCCTGCCGAGGTGCCGGGCTGGTGGTGACCGGTACTGCCTCGACAGAGGCCGGCACCTCCAGTCGACGCCCCAACTGTGCCCACTCCTCCGGCGCCAGCTCAACGGTCAGGTCCACCGGCCAGTCACCGATCTGTCCACGAATTCTCACGATAGGTTCCTTGCTTTCAGGCTCGATGCCGTCATGCTCCCACGAACATGAAACCTGTGCCAGACAGGCTGGCGGGGCAAAGAACAATTGTTATAACATCACAAATCATCCCAAGCCGCCTGTGGAGCCGTCCATGCGTCGTCTGTTGCTCGCCCTGCCCTTCGCCCTGCTGCCCCTGGCCGTGGCCCATGCCCACGACGACCATGATCATGACCACGCCCATGGCACCCTAGGCACCCACGAGCATGGCGTGGCCAAGCTCAACGCGGTGCTCGACGGCAACACCCTCGAACTGGAACTGGACAGCCCGGCGATGAACCTGGTCGGTTTCGAGCACGTGGCCAGCAGCGATGCCGACAAGGCCAAGGTCGCCGCCGCCCGCCAGCAGCTCGAACAGCCCCTGAAACTGTTCGGCGTTGCCCAGGCCGCCGACTGCAAGGAAGACGCCCAGGAGCTGGAAAGCCCGCTGTTCGGTGACGCCGCCCAGGCCGACGAGGATGGCGACAGCCATGAGCACGGTCACGCGCACGCCGACGTCAACGCCCACTATCAGCTGACCTGCGCCACCCCGGGCAAACTCACCCAGATCGACCTCGGCCCGCTGTTCAAGACCTTCCCGCAGACCCAGAAAATCAACGTGCAACTGATCGGCCCCAACGGCCAGAAAGGCGTCGAGGCCACCCCCGCCAAGGCCGTGGTCGCGTTCTGAATGAACCAGCCGCTGATCGAACTGCATGATCTGGTGTTCGCCTGGCCCGGCCAGGCGCCGCTGCTGGAAATCCCTGCATTTCGCCTGGAGCCCGGCGAGGCGCTGTTCCTCAAGGGCCCCAGCGGCAGCGGCAAGACCACCCTGCTCGGCCTGCTGGGTGGCGTCAACCGCCCCGGGCAAGGCAGCATCCGTCTGCTTGGCCAAGACCTCGCAACCCTGGGCCAGGGCGCGCGCGACCGTTTCCGGGTCGATCACACCGGCTACATCTTTCAGCAGTTCAACCTGCTGCCGTTCCTGTCGGTGCGGGAGAATGTCGAGCTGCCCTGCCGCTTCTCGAAAAGCCGCGCGGCCCGCGCCGCCCAGCGCCATGGCAGCATCGACCAGGCCGCTGCCCAACTGCTCACCCATCTGGGCCTGGACGACCCGGCCCTGCTCGCCCGCCGCGCCGACAGCCTGTCGATCGGCCAGCAGCAGCGGGTCGCCGCGGCACGGGCGCTGATCGGCCAGCCCGAATTGGTGATCGCCGACGAGCCCACCTCGGCCCTCGACGCCGACACCCGCGAGGCCTTCATCCGCCTGCTGTTCGACGAATGCCGCGACGCCGGCGCCAGCCTGCTGTTCGTCAGCCATGACCAGAGCCTGGCGCCGCTGTTCGACCGGCACCTGTCCCTGGCCGAGCTCAACCGCGCCGCCAAGCCCCGGGAGGCCTGATGTACCTGCTTCGCCTTGCCTTGGCCAGCCTGGCCAACCGCCGCTTCACCGCCCTGCTCACCGCGTTCGCCATCGCCTTGTCGGTGTGCCTGCTGCTGGCCGTCGAGCGGGTGCGCACCGAGGCCCGCGCCAGCTTCGCCAGCACCATCAGCGGCACCGACCTGATCGTCGGCGCCCGCTCGGGGTCGGTGAACCTGCTGCTGTATTCGGTGTTCCGCATCGGCAACGCCACCAACAACATCCGCTGGGACAGCTACCAGCACTACGCCAGCGACCCGCGGGTGAAATGGGCGATCCCTATCTCCCTGGGCGACTCGCACCGTGGCTACCGGGTGATGGGCACCAGCGCCGACTACTTCAGCCATTACCAATTCGGCCGCCGCCAGCACCTGGCACTCGACCAGGGCCGGGCGTTCGCCGACGATCCGTTCGAGGTGGTGCTTGGCGCCGAAGTGGCCGAGGCATTGCACTACAAGCTCGGCGACAAGCTGGTGCTGGCGCATGGTGTAGCCGCCATCAGCCTGGTCAAGCACGACGACAAGCCGTTCACCGTGGTCGGCGTGCTCGAGCGCACCGGCACCCCGGTTGACCGCACCCTGCACATCAGCCTGGCCGGCATGGAGGCGATCCACATCGACTGGCACAACGGCGTGCCGGCCCGTGGCGCCGGGCGCATCAGTGCCGAGCAGGCCCGCACCATGGACCTGCAGCCTGCGGCCATCACCGCCTTCATGCTCGGACTGAACAGCAAGATCGCCACCTTCAGCCTGCAGCGCGAGATCAACGAGTACCGTGCCGAACCGCTGCTGGCGATCCTGCCTGGCGTGGCCCTGCAGGAGCTGTGGAGCCTGATGGGCACGGCGGAGCAGGCCTTGTTCGTGGTGTCGCTGTTCGTCGTGCTCACCGGCCTGATCGGCATGCTCACGGCCATTCTCACCAGCCTCAACGAACGCCGCCGGGAGATGGCCATCCTGCGTTCGGTGGGTGCCCGTCCCTGGCACATCGCCGGGCTACTGGTGCTCGAGGCACTGGCCCTGGCGCTGGCGGGCATCGCCGCCGGGCTGGGGTTGCTGTATGCGGGCATCGCCCTGGCTCAAGGCTATGTACAGGCCAACTATGGGCTATACCTGCCACTGGCCTGGCCGAGCGCCCACGAGTGGACGTTGCTGGCCATCATCCTAGGCGCGGCGCTGCTGATGGGCAGCGTGCCGGCCTGGCGCGCCTATCGGCAGTCGTTGGCCGATGGTTTGTCGATTCATCTTTAAGAGACAGACATGACTCTAGACTTCACCGCCCTCTTCGCGGGTAAACCCGCTCCCACAGGGATCGCCTCACCTCCTGTGGGAGCGGGTTTACCCGCGAAGAAGGCAACACCGATCATTCAGTACTTGCTGCTCACGATCATGCTGATGACTTCGCTGCCCCTGTGGGCCGCCGACCCGCGCGAACTGGACTGGCCCGCCCTGATCCCCGAGGGCGCGCCGGTCATCCCGCCACAACTGACGCCCCTGCACGACCTGTCGCAGATCAGCGACGCGCTGTCCGCCGAGGCGGCCCCCGCCGCCCGCCAGCAGGCTCCCAACGCACCGGTGGTGAAAACCCTGGACGGCCAGCAGGTGAAGATCCCCGGCTACATCGTGCCGCTGGAAGTCAGCGACGAAGGCCGCACCACCGAGTTCCTCCTGGTGCCCTACTACGGCGCCTGCATCCATGTGCCGCCACCGCCGTCGAACCAGATCGTGCATATCGTCAGCGAGATGGGCGTGCGCATCGAAGACCTGTACCAGCCCTACTGGATCGAGGGGACGATGCAGGTCAAGGCCAGCAGCAGCGAGCTGGCGGATGCCGGTTACCAGATGGAAGCAGAGAAAATCTACGCGTATGAGCTCAAGTGAGCACTGCGTCACCCCGATAGCACGGCTTCTTTGAGCTGGGTCAAACTTTCTGTTTAGTCAGCTTCGTACCATTGGACTACTCGATTACTCACGTCCTCTGGGAGCTTCCATGAACAAGTCCTTGCTCGGTGCCTCGCTCGTCGCGTTGGCGCTTGCAGCCCCTGTCGCCCACGCCCACCAGGCGGGGGATTTCATCCTCCGCGCCGGCGCCATCACCACCGCGCCCAACGAGAACAGCGGCGACATCAAGCTCGACGGCGCCAAGGTCTCGGGCACCAAGGCGACCCTGGACAGCGACACCCAGCTGGGCCTGGCCTTCGCCTACATGCTCACCGACCACATTGGTCTCGAGCTGCTGGCCGCCACCCCGTTCCAGCACAAAGTCGGCGTCAAGGGCCTCGGCCCTGGCCTGGACGGCAAGCTGGCCGACATCAAGCAACTGCCGCCGACCCTGTCGCTGCAGTACTACCCGATGGCGCCGTCCTCGAAGTTCCAGCCGTACGCCGGCGTGGGCATCAACTACACGATGTTCTTCGATGAAGACCTGACCAGCGACCGCAAGGCCCAGGGCTTCAGCAACATGAAGCTGAAGGACTCGGTCGGCATCGCCGGCCAGCTGGGCATGGACTACATGCTCACCGACAACCTGCTGCTCAACGCCGCGGTCTGGTACGTCGACATCGACACCAAGGCCAGCATCGACGGCCCGAGCGCCTTGGGCGTGGGCAAGACCAAGGTCGACGTCGATGTCGATCCGTGGGTCTACATGGTCGGTATCGGCTACAAGTTCTGATCCGCAGGCGCGCCTGCTCCGACTGGAGCGGGCGCGCCGCGCATCGTCTCGATGCTCCAGAGATACCCCCAATAGCCCCAGGCTAGCGCGCTTATCCCCGCCCCCAAGCCGCACACCGCCACCCAGCCCCACTGCCCGTACACCCAGGTCGCCACGACCGCTCCCACCCCGCTGCCGAGCGAATAACAGCACATGTAGGCGCCGACCAGCCGGCTGGCCATCTCGCCGCGCCCCGCCAGCAGCACACTCTGGTTGGTCACGTGCACCGCCTGCACAGCCAGGTCCAGCATCAGTATCCCGATCACCAATGCCAGCAATGACTGCTCGAGGTAGGCGATGGGTAGCCACGACAGCGTCAGCAGGCCCAGTGCCCAGCCGCTCACCCGCCGCGCATGCCCCTGATCGGCCAGGCGTCCGGCACGTGCTGCCGCCAGCGCTCCCGCCACACCGGCCAGGCCGAACAACCCGACCTGCGTATGGTCCAGCGCCAGTGGCGCGGCGCTCAAGGGTAGCACCATCGCGCTCCACAGCACGCTGAACGCCGCGAACACCAGCACCGCGAACAGGCCGCGCTGGCGCAGCAGGCGGTCATGTCGATACAGCCGCAGCACCGATGCCAGTAACGCCCCATAGCGCTGCCCTGGCCCCTGCGGCCTGGCGGCAGGCAAGCGCCAGGCGAGCAGCCCCGCCATTGCCAGCGCCAGTCCCGCCGCCACCGCATAGACACCCTGCCAGCCGAACAGGTCAGCCACTGCGCCCGATATCAGACGCGCCGAGAGGATGCCCAGCACCACGCCGCTGGTCACCGTGCCCACCGCCTGCCCTTGTTCGGCGGGCGAGGCCAATGTGGCGGCATGCGCCACCATCACCTGCACCACCACCGCGGCTAGGCCGACCAGGGCCATTGCGGCCAGCAGCACGGCCCAGTCCACGGTAAAGGCTACGGCCAGCAAGGCGCCGGACGAGACCAGCAACTGGCCGAGGATCAGCCGCTTGCGATCGACCAGGTCCCCGAGTGGCACGATCAGCACCAGCCCCAAGGCATAGCCGGCCTGGGTCATCCCCACTACCAGGCCGGAGCGGGCGCTGCTCACCCCAAGGCTCGCCGCCATCGACTCCAGCAGCGGCTGGGCGAGATACACCGTGGCCACGGCCAGGGCGCAGGCAGCGGCCAACAACAACGTCAATCCACGGGTGAGCGTCGACATCGAAGACTCCCTTTCAATTCTGGTTTCAATTTAAAACCATCTGACTGGATTTCTAGCAAATGTGGTTTTATTCTGCAACCAGACAGACACTCAAGGATCGCGCCATGCTCGACGAGAACAACCAGCAATGCCCCGTGGCCCGCGCCTTGGAGGTGCTCGGCGACCGCTGGGCGCTGATGATCCTGCGCGATGCCTTCGATGGCCTGCGCCGTTTCAGCGAGTTCCAGAAAAACCTGGGGCTGGCGAAGAACATCCTCGCTTCGCGCTTGAAGCTGCTGGTGGAGGCGGAACTGCTGGTGCAGCAGCCGGCTTCGGATGGCAGCGCCTACAAGGAATATGTGCTGACCGAACGGGGGCGCTCGGTGTTTCCGATCGTGATCGGCTTGCGCCAGTGGGGGGAGCGCTACCTGTTCACAGCGGGGGAGTCACGCTCGCAGCTGGTCGATGATCGTGGCCAAGGGCTGGAGACGCTGCAGGTACGGGCCCGGGATGGGCGGGAGGTGGCGCCGGAGGATTGCCGGCGGCAGGTGGTCCGGCATTCGTGATGCCTGCTCCACCTGCCATGCACGATCCCTGTAGGAGCGGCCTTGTGCCGCGAAAGGGCGCGTAGCGGCCTCGGGATCCCAGCATCATTCGATATCGCTGGGGGCTGCTTTGCAGCCCTTTCGCGGCACAAGGCCGCTCCTACATGCAATAGAGATTCAGGCCTTGCCGAGCAACCGCGCCAGCCCCTCGACGAACGGCGTCGGCTCAGGGAACGCGAAACGCGCCAGCAAGCGCGCATTGTCCGCCCGCGAATGGCGGATATCGCCCGAGCGGGCCTGAGCGTAGCTGACCGCCGGCAAACCGCCCACCACCTGCTCCAGCGCCCTGAGCAGCTGGTTCAGCGAAGTCGCCTGGTTCAGGCCGATATTCACCGCGCCCTCCTCCACCACCGGCTGTTCAAGCGCCTGCACCATCACCTGAACCAGATCGCCGACGAACAGGAAGTCGCGGGTCTGCTCGCCATCACCGAACACGGTGATCGGCGCACCCCGGGTGGCGCGCTCGCAGAAGATGCTGATCACCCCCGAATACGGCGAGGAAGGATCCTGGCGCGGCCCGAAGATATTGAAGAAGCGGAACACCACCGGCTCCAGCCCATGCTGGCGGCGGTAGAAGTCCAGGTACTGCTCGCTGGCCAGCTTGTCCACCGCATAGGGGGTCAACGGTGCCTTGGGCGTGTCCTCGGCAATCGACTGGCCCTCGCCATTGTTGCCGTACACCGCCGCACTGGAGGCGAACAATACGCGACGGATGCCATTCAGGCGCATCGCCTCGCAGACGTTGAGCGTGCCGATGAAATTGCTCTGGTGGGTCTTCACCGGGTTTTCCACCGAGGCCTGCACCGAGGCCACCGCAGCCAGGTGCACCACTGCCTGGCAACCATTGGCGGCACGGGCCACCAGGGCGGCGTCGGCGACATCGCCTTCGAGCAGCTCCAGGCGCGGATGGCCGAGCTGCAGGTTGCTGCGCTTGCCGGTCGACAGGTCGTCGAGGATACGCACCGCGTAGCCTTTCTCCAGCAACGCATCGCACAGGTGGGAGCCAATAAAGCCGGCACCGCCGGTGATCAGGATGGGGGCGTCAGCCATGTCGGTAGAATCGGTCCAGTAGGGGCGGCAAGCCGGCGCGCCAGGCGCGGGGCTTGATGCCGAAGGTGTGAAGGATCTTCTTGCAGGCCAGCACCGCGTGCTGCGGCTCCTCGCTGGCATCCGGGCGGGCGGCGTGGGCCTGGGCGGTCGGCGCCTGCACGGCCAGCTTGCGCCACTGGGTGGCCTCGGTGAGGATCGCCTGGCCCAGCACCAGCGGCGTGGTGGCCTCGTTGCCAGCATAGTGGTAGGTGCCCCACAGCGGCGCCTGGCAATCGAGCTGCTTGAGCACCGAGAGGATCACCCGCGCGGCATCATCCACCGGCGTCGGGTTGCCGCGCCGGTCATCGGCCAGCAGCAGTTCCTGGGGCTGTTCGGCGCGGGTCAGGAAGCGCCCGAGCGCGCCGTCGATGCTTTCGTCAAGCAGCCAACCGAAGCGCAGCAGCACATGCTGTGGACAGGTGGCGCGCACGCTCTGCTCGATGCGCCAGAGCGCCTGGCCGCGCAGGCCGAGCGGCACCGGCTCGTCCTTCTCGCTGTAGGCAGTGGCGCGCGAGCCGTCAAACACACGGTAGCTGGACGGTTGCACAAGGATCATCTCGTGGTGCTGGCACAGCTCGGCGAGTCGCTCCACCGCCCGCTCCTGCTGGGCCAGGCGTTGCTCGCTGACGGACTCGGCCTGGAACCAGTCGAAATAATAGGCCAGGTTGACCACGGCGTGCGGACGTTGCTCGTCGAGCAGCAGGGTCAGGCTGGCCGGATCCCAGCCGTTTTCCGGCGGGCGAGGCGCCAGGAAGGCGATGTCTTCCTCGGCCCCGAGACGAATCAGCGCTTGCCCGAGGGCATTGCCACCACCCAACAGCATCAGGCGCATACGCATAGAGTCAACAGGTCCGGTCTGGTCGATGGAGGAAAGGGTTCATTTTGCTGTTTCCGGCAGAGGAAGTCCAACCCAGGCAAGGCCTGGCGCGCGCCGCATACCGATTGGCACCGGTCGGGGCGGTATTCCGCCTTTGCCGACAGCTACTTATACTGCGCCAGGCCTGTTCAAGGAGATCAACATGGATGCCGAACTGAACTCTGCACAACGCGCCAGCTGGCAATTCGACGAGCCCGCGCCCGGCCCGGAGCGGTTCATCGACGAAAATTTTGCCGACTATCGCCAGCAGGCGCGCCTGCTGCTGCCAGACGCCGAACGTGCCCCCACGGTCTTCGTGGTCGGCGGCGCACGCTCCGACTTCACCCGCCTCAACCCGTTGCTCTACCGTCTCCAGCAGCAGGGCATCGGCTCGCTGACCGGCAACCTCTCCGGCCATAGCCTGGCCAGCGAGCCCGGGGCGAAGGACGCCTCGCTGGCCAGCAACCTGCAGGAGGCCCTACGCTTTCACCGGCATCTGGACGCGCGCAGCGACACCCTGGTCGGCCATAGCCTGGGCGCCGCCATCGCCCTGAAGCTGGCCGCCCTGCGCCCCAGCGTGCGCAAGCTGGTGCTGATCTGCCCGGCGGTCTACCCCGACGCGGCCCATGCCGCGCCCTTCGGGCCGGCCTTCAGCGAGGCCATCCGCAAGCCTTTTGCCTTCCTCGACTGCGACAGCTATGCCTTTCTGCGCCAGTTCCAGGGCCGAGTGCTGCTGGTGATCGGCGAGTACGACGGGCTCAACTCCAGGGTCCACGGCCAGGGGCCCGGCACCTCGGCCGGTACCCGGCGGCTGGCGGGCGTCGAGCGCTACAGCCCGATTCCCGAGGAGGTCACCCACGCCTTGCTGCGCTCGGTGCCGGCGCCCCATGTGGAATGCCTGATGCTCACCGACTGCGACCACGGCATCGCCGCGCACCTGCGCGACCGGCCCGAGGTGGCGGACCAGGTGGCCGATGCGGTGGCGGCGTTCATTCTCGACTAGTCCTGCCCGCTTTTCATGGATCTGCACATGAATTACTGATTTAGCAGGGACCTGTGGGAGCGGCTTTAGCCGCGAACACCGGCGAAGCCGGTGCCATACACCGCGTCGCTTGCTTCGCGGCTAAAGCCGCTCCCACAGGATGCGCGCTGGCCGCGCAATCATGGCTCCCTGTGCGACATGGCTATTCGATCTCGAACAACCCGTTGCTGACCATCCCCGCGCTCAACCGGTCGCGGATGTCGTCGTCGATGCGCGGATCGTCCGGGCGGTACAGCTTGATCTGCCGGAAGGCGTTGATGCGGTTGATCTCCTCGCCCAGGTATTCCCACACCACCCGGGTGCACGCCGGATTGCGCCGGTCACCGCTGGAGACCCCGGTCTTGAGGCCGTTCAGGCGGCTGATGCGGCTCTTGAAGCTGGGAATGAGGACGGTCTGGCTCATCTCGTTGAGGGTGAGCGACTCGTAGTCGATCAGGAACATCCGGTCCTGCAGCTGGAACGCCGCGCCGAGGTAGCGACAACGCACCTCGGCGTGCTGGTCCAGGCCGCTGCTGCGCTCCTGGCGTTCCTGGCGCTCGAACAAAAAGCTGCCGCGCTCCTCCCACAGGTGCACCAGCGACACCAGGATCGAGCCCGGCACCGACATGCAGTTGGAGTATTCGAAGTAATAGCCGCAATAGCGCGACAGGTTGCCGGCTTCTTTATGCAGCGGCTTGAACAGTTCGCTGATCGGGTCGTCCTGGAAGCCGACCCGCTGATCCTGGTTGCGTGCGCCGATCAAGCGGGCGAACTGCTCGGGCGGCAGACCCAGCTCGTAATCCTCGACGCCGAAGAAGTCGCCGATGCGCTTGAGGTTGTAGGCCGTCGGGCGGCTCTGGCCGCTCAGGTACTTGTTGAACTGCGCGCGATTGATCGACAGCTGCCGGCAAACCTCGGAGATAGAGCGGTAGTGACTGCAGGCCAATTTGAGGTTGATAGCGAAGTGATCGCCCATGATGCGCGGGTCCGGATGATGCGAGTGACGCCATTCTAGCATCAAGTCGCACCAAAATGGAGCAACCCGCGAAATTGTAACCACAGTTGTCATAGCCAACCATGCGCCCCCAATGAAAAGCGGTGCGCCTGCCGCCCGCTGGTCTTTCCACGCGAAGAATAAGAATCGAGGTCATTTCCCAATGCTCGAAGCACTCAACGATTTCCTTTCGGGGAAGCTTCTCATCGTGCTGATTGTCGGTCTCGGCAGTTACTTCACGATCCGCTCGCGGTTCGTCCAGTTCCGCCATTTCGGCCATATGTTCGGTGTCTTCAAGGAATCCCTTCGCGGCCAGGCAGGCCAACTGAGCTCGTTCCAGGCCCTGATGCTGAGCCTGGCCGGCCGTGTCGGCGCCGGTAACATCGCTGGTGTCGGTATCGCCGTGACCCTCGGCGGTCCGGGCGCCGTGTTCTGGATGTGGGTCACCGCGCTGGTGGGCATGTCCAGCAGCTTCTTCGAGTGCACCCTGGCCCAGGTCTACAAGCGCGCCGATGGCGACGGCCTGTACCGCGGCGGCCCGGCGTACTACATCCAGCACGGCCTGAAGCTGAAAAGCATGGCGATCGTGTTCTCGATCCTGCTGCTGGTCACCTACGGCTTCGCCTTCATCGGCCTGCAGTCGTACACCGTGACCCACTCGCTGCAGAACGCCTTTGCCTTCGATCCGAAGCACACCGGTATCGTCCTGGCAGCCCTGCTGGCCCTGACCTTCATCGGCGGCATCAAGCGCATCGCCGCGGTGTCCGATCTGCTGGTACCGGTCAAGACCCTGGCCTACATCGGCGTGACCCTGTACGTGATCGGCACCCAGATCGAACACGTCCCGGCCATGCTGGAAACCATCTTCAAGAGCGCCTTCGGCCTCGACCCTGCGTTCGCTGGCCTGCTGGGCAGCGCCATCGTCATGGGCGTGAAGCGTGGCGTGTTCGCCAACGAAGCAGGCCTGGGCAGCGCGCCGAACGTCGCCGCCGTGGCCGCCGTGAAACACCCTGGCGCCCAGGGCGTGGTCCAGGCCTTCAGCGTGTTCCTCGACACCTTCGTGATCTGCACCTGCACCGCGCTGCTGATCCTGCTGTCGGGCTTCTACACCCCGGGCTTCGAAGGTGACGGCATCGTCCTGACCCAGAACTCGCTGGCCGCCGTGGTCGGTGACTGGGGCCGCGTGTTCGTCAGCGTCGCGCTGTCGCTGTTCGTCTTCACCTGCATTCTCTACAACTACTACCTGGGCGAGAACAGCCTGCAGTTCCTCAGCCGCAACCGCGCCGTGCTGATGACCTTCCGCGGCCTGGTGCTGGCGCTGGTGGTGTGGGGTTCGACGCAGGACCTGTCGACCGTGTTCGCCTTCGCCGACATCACCATGACCTGCCTGGCGTTCGTCAACCTGATCGCCCTGGCCATGCTGTTCAAGGTCGGCCTGCGCGTCATGCGCGACTACGACGCACAGCGCAAGGCCGGTATCAAGCAGCCGGTGTTCGACTCCAGCAAGTTCACCGACCTGGACCTGGACCGTGCCGCCTGGCCGGCCAATCCGCAGGCTGAAACAGCCACTGACAAAGCCGCCGTTCAGGCGCACGCTCAGCGCTGATATTCTCCCCTGCCCCAGCCGCCCCGTCCGTGGGCGGCTGCCCTTTCTTTCGCTACATCGCTACGGAAAATTCCCATGCGTGCAGTCAAGAATCTTCTCGTCCTCTATACCGGTGGCACCATCGGCATGTTGCAGACCGCCGAAGGCCTCGCGCCGGCCGGTGGCTTTGAAACGCGCATGCGCGAACATTTCGCCGCCTGCGGCGATGCGCCGAAGGTGCACTGGTCGCTGCGTGAGCTGAACCCGCTGATCGACAGCGCCAACATGCAACAGGCCAACTGGCTGGCGATGCGCGACGCCATCGTCGAGGCGGTCGAGCGTGACGGCCACGATGGCGTGCTGGTGCTGCATGGCACCGATACTTTGGCCTACAGCGCCGCGGCCCTGTCGTTCCTGCTGCTGGGTTTGCCGGCGCCGGTGCTGTTGACCGGTTCCATGCTGCCGGCCGGCGCGCCGGACAGCGATGCCTGGGCCAACCTTGTCGGAGCCCTGAACCTGTTCGAAAACGGCCTGGAGGACGGCGTGCAGCTGTACTTCCACGGTCAGTTGCTGCACGGCTGCCGCGCTTCGAAGCTGCGCAGCGAGGCGTTCGACGCCTTCACCGTGCTGCCCCGCCACCGTGACGGCGAGCGCGCTCCAGAACTGCCGGCCCGCCTGGACTATCGCCAGCCGCGCCAGACGGTCAAGCTGGCGGTCATGCCGGTGTTCCCGGGCCTGGCTGCCGAGCACCTGCGTGGTTTGTTCGACAGCGGTATCCAGGGGCTGGTGCTGGAGTGCTATGGCAGTGGTACCGGGCCGTCCGACGACCAGGCGCTGCTCGATGTCCTGCATGACGCCCGTCAGGGCGGGGTGATGATTGTCGCCATCAGCCAGTGTCCGGAAGGTTCGGTGGTGTTCGACACCTATGCCGCTGGCAGCCGGCTGCGTGACACCGGACTTGTCAGTGGCGGTGGCATGACCCGCGAGGCCGCGCTGGGCAAGCTGTTTGCGTTGCTGGGCGCGGGGCTGGATGTGCAGGCGGCGGAGCACTGGTTCGCGCTGGACCTGTGCGGCGAG
This sequence comes from Mitsuaria sp. RG, assembly GCF_028369275.1. Lineage (NCBI taxonomy): Bacteria > Pseudomonadati > Pseudomonadota > Betaproteobacteria > Burkholderiales > Sphaerotilaceae > Roseateles > Mitsuaria sp. RG. The sequence continues at coordinate 51,885 of NZ_JAQMYQ010000007.1, read as the reverse complement.
CGCGCCTGACCTGTAGATCTTCCGTTCGCCATCGCGGGGCAAGCCCGCTCCCACAAGCCTGCCCAGGGCATCGTGGGAGCGGGCTTGCCCCGCGATCGTTTCAGCATCTGGAAAAGTGGCGGAAGGCAGCGGGAGTCGAACCTGCCCGGGAACGGCTGCCGTCCCCAACCGGGTTTGAAGCCCGGCCGCGCCACCGGGCGCGATTGCCTTCCTTGAAATCAGGGCCCGCGTTGCAACTGGGCCAGGGCGCTGTCGACGCGGATATGCCGCTGGTCGCCGACCCGCCGGGTCAGGCCAACGCGGTCGAAGTACTCGAGTATCTGCACACTGCGCTTGCGACCGATGCCCAACATATCGCGAAACGCCGCAACCTGCACTATCGGCGATGCCTCGGCCTGCTGCAACAACAGCTCTGCCATGCGCCTTAGCGTCACCTCCGGGTAGAACAGGTCACGCACCACCTGGTGCAACAGGCCCAGGCGGGCGAGCTTGCGCAGCAGCAGGCGCACCTCGGCCTCCTCGCAGCGCTCCTCGGCAGCCAGCGTACGCACCCAGGGCGGATCGAACTCACCCGCCAGCAAGCGCGGCAGCAAGCGCTCCCACAGTGCAGTATCGGCTTCGCTCAACTGAACCTTGTGCCCAGGCAGATGCAGCCACGGACCACTGCTGCTGATCCCCCCTTCGCCCAGCAGCTCATCCAGCAGGCTGACAAACGCCGGACGCTCCAGCGGCATCGCGGTAAAGCGGCGCAGGCGGTCGCGGTCCGGGCCAAGCTGGTCGGGCTCCTGTTCATGGAACTGCGCCAGCCGCGCCAGCACCTGCTGCTTGAGTGAATGCCACTGCTGGCGTGAGAACAGCAACTGGCCCTGGCGGGTGGCGATAACCTGCACATCCTCCGGCAACTGCCAGGTCTCGCGCAGACGGTTGAACTGGCGCTCGAGGCGCTGCGGATCGAGCCCGCCGGGTGCAGTTTCGAGCAACGCCGGCAGGGCCTGCTCCAGTTCAGTGACATCACGCAGTACCTGCAGCTGGCGCAGGCGTACCTCGCTGCGTCGCTGTCGGCTCGGCGCAAAGGGATCGAGCACGCGGCCACCGCCGAGGGTGCGCTGGGCGCGCTGGTCGCGCAGCACCAGCCGATCGCCATGCACCGCCTGCAACGGCGCGTTGAGCAGCAACTGGGCGAACATGCGCTGGCCGGCGCCGAGCCGTTCACCCTCCAACAACGCAACACGGGCCGTGACATCCTGGGTCCCCAGGTGCACATGCACCGCGCTGAAATGCTCGAACGTCCGGGTCTCGCCCGGCAGCAAGGTGAAATCGATATCGACCCGCACGCTCGGTGCATGCAGCCACTGCGGCACCAGCCAGTCGCCCCGGTGCACCTGCTCTGCCGCCAGCCGTTCAGCGCTGATGTTCAACGCGACCCGCTGCCCGGCCTCGGCCACCAGCGCCGCCTGGTTCTGCGCATGCAGGCCACGCACCCGCACCGGCTTGCCGGCCTTGCCCAGCAACAGCGTGTCACCGGCGCTGACCTGCCCGGCCAGGGCCGTCCCGGTGACCACCACGCCCGCCCCGGACACCGCGAAGGCGCGGTCCACGGCCAGGCGGAATCCGCCCCGCACACTGCGTCGACGCACCTGGGCCTCGGCGGCCAGCAACGCTTCGCGCAAGGCGTCGATACCCTCGCCACTCAGGCTCGACACCGGGAACTGCGGTACCCCGGCGTATGGCCCGGGCGCCAGCAGCGTGATGACTTGCGCCTGGACTTCGGCCAAGCGTTGCGGCTCGACCCGGTCGCACTTGCTGATGACTACCAGCGCCTGGGGAATGCCCAGCAACTCGATGATCGACAAGTGCTCGCGGGTCTGCGGCATCACCCCGTCGTCGGCGGCGACCACCAGCAGCACCAGATCAATGCCATGGGCGCCGGCGAGCATGTTGTGGATAAAACGCTCATGGCCGGGCACATCGATGAAACCCGTCAGCGGAGCACCTTCGGCCAGCGCGGCATAGCGGTAGCCGAGGTCGATGGTCATGCCCCGGGCGCGCTCCTCCTGGCGCGTGTCGCCGGCCTGGCCGGTCAGGGCCTGGAGCAGCGCGGTCTTGCCGTGGTCGATGTGGCCGGCGGTACCGACGATCACTGCACTGGCCCCAGTTGCAACCTCGGCAGCTGCGCCAGCCACTGGGCCTCGTCGTCCAGCTGGCGCAGGTCGAGCCACAGGGCATCGTCGTCGATGCGGCCCAGTACCGGCACCGGCAGGTCACGCAGCGCCCGCTCCAGTACATGCAGGCTGCGCCCACGCAGTTTCTTCGACACCTGCGGACGCAGGCACAAGGCCGCGCTGGGCAGGCGCGCCACAGGTTGGCTGCCGCTGCCGATCATGCCCAGGGCTGGTTCGACGCTGACTGCCCATTGCGCCCCCAGCCGCGCGGCCAGTTCAGGCGCCAGGCGCTCGGCCTGGGCGGCAATTTCGGGCTGGGGCCGGGTGAGCAGGCGCAGGCTCGGCAGGCGCTCGGCCAGGCGGTCCGGATTGCGGTACAGCGCCAGCACCGCTTCGAGCGCCGCGAGGGTGATCTTGTCCACCCGCAGGGCACGCTTGAGCGGGTTCTTCTTGATCTTCGCGATCAGCTCCTTGCGCCCGACGATGATCCCCGCCTGCGGCCCGCCGAGCAGCTTGTCGCCACTGAAAGTGACGATGTCGGCCCCATCGGTCAGGGCCTGACGCACGGTCGGCTCGGCCGGCAGGCCCCAGCGGGTCAGGTCGAGCAGGCTGCCGCTGCCCAGGTCTTCGAGCAGCGGCAGCTCATGTGCATGGGCAATGCGCGCCAGTTCCGCAGTGGGCACCTGGGTAGTGAAACCCTGGATGCTGTAGTTGCTGCAGTGCACACGCATCAGCAGCCCCGTGCGCGGGTTGATCGCGCCTTCGTAGTCGCGGGCGTGGGTGCGGTTGGTGGTGCCGATCTCATGCAGCTTCACGCCGGCGCGGGCCATGATGTCGGGGATGCGGAAGGCGCCGCCGATCTCGATCAGTTCGCCACGGGAGATGATGCCTTCCTTGCGTGCGCCCAGGCTGTTGAGCGCCAGCAGCACGGCGGCGGCGTTGTTGTTGACCACCGTGACGGCCTCGGCGCCGGTCAGTTCACGGAGCAGGCCTTCGATCAGGTCGTCGCGGTCGCCGCGCTTGCCGGTGTTGAGGTCGAACTCCAGGTTCAGCGGGTAGCGGGCGGCGGTCTGCATGGCGTCGACCGCTTCCTCGGGCAGCAAGGCCCGGCCGAGGTTGGTGTGCAGCACCGTGCCGGTGAGGTTGAACACCCGACGTACCTGGCTGCGTTGCTGGATGGCCAGGCGTTCGCCGGCTCGGCCCAGGAGAACTTCGGCGGTCAGTTCGGCGGCACTCAGTTGGCCGAGGCGAGCAGGCTCGCGCAGGTCGTCGAGCAATTGGCGCAGGGCGGCCAGCGTGGCGTCACGACCGTGGCGGTCGATCAGTGGGGCGCAGGCTGGGTGGCGCAGCAGGGTGTCGATGGAGGGCAGGCGTGGGGTGTCGCTGGCGAGGGTTGAAGACATTCGGTACTACCTTTGACTGATCCGTTGTCTGTTCCGGCCCTTTCGCGGGGCAAGCCCGCTCCTACAGGAAGCGCGTTGGCGTCGAAACCAGCGCTGTACCTGTAGGAGCGGGCTTGTCCCGCGAAGAAGGCAACTCGGTGTAGCAGTGTAGACAATTACCCCCTACCCCGGCGCCAGCAGCAGGTTCGGCGCCAACCGATGGAAACCCTCCACGTCCAGGCGCATGTCCAGCGCCAGGCTCGCTAGGTCATCGGCCAACGGCTCGGCCGCAGCGTCGTTCTCCAGGTAGCACTGCTTGAGGTAGTTCTGGCACCCCGGGCAGCACTCGGCACGCAGCGGCGCCTTGCCTGGCGCGTGGCGGTCATCCTCGAGGTTGCTGTAGCGCAGGTCCTTGCTCGACTCGCAGTACACGCACTTGACCCGCACCACATGCCATTCGCAGGCACACAGCGAGCAGGCCAGGTAGCGCAGGCCATTGTGCTTGCCACGATTGCGCACCACCCCGGCCATCGCCGGCGAGCCGCAGGCCGGGCACTGGGCCAGGCTGCCGGCGGGTTTGAGCTCAGGCGCAGGCAAAGCCAGCAGCCAGCTGGACCACGCCGCCTGCAACGCGGCGCCGATAAAGGGCACCAGCGCGGCCGGCACTGCGTCGTACTGGCCGCCGAGCAGGGCAATGCCCCAGCCTTTGCGTTGCGTCTCATCGCTGCCACGCAACGTCCCCAGCGCGTCCGCCAGCGGCCCATCAGGCTCCGCCGCAAAATGCTCGAGCAACGCCTGCAACCAGACCAGCCACGGCCCTTCACGCACCAGGCTGTCGGCCGCCAGCGGCGGCAGGCCATGACTTATGCACAGGCGCCGGCGCTCCTCGGCCACGGGCAGGCCGGCCGGTGGGTTATCCACAAGCTGCTGCTGAATCCGGCACAGCCGTGCCATCAACCGCAGGTAATCGCCCAGGGCATTGCCCTCGGCCAGTTGCTCCAGCCGGGCGGCGCGCACCTCGAAAAGGTGCGCGGCGGGCAGGTGCAGAAACGGTGGCATTACCGCCGACGCTTCGATCTGCCCAGGTTCGAGAATCGTGCTCAAACGGTCATCCTTCTTTTCCACCGTGGTTGTGCGGCGTCTTGTCGCCGGTCACGTCCCGGTACCAGAGTTCATGGTGCTTGCGTGCCCAGGCGCGGCTGACCCAGCCATGCAGCATGGCGCCGATCGAGCCCTTGATCCAGATCCCGGCATAGATGTGCACGATGATGCTGAGGATCAGCACGAACGCCGCCAGGGCATGCAGCAGCGCCGACAGGCGAATGACGTCGATACCGAACCAATGGCTGAAGTACGCGCGCCAGATCACCACGCCGCTGACCAGCAGCACCAGCATGCAGGCCAGCAAGGTCCAGAACAGCAGCTTCTGCCCGGCGTTGTACTTGCCGATCGGCGGCACGCCCTCTTCCTTGTTGAGCATCACCCGGTCGATGCGGCGCAGCCACAGGCGGTCGTTAGCGGTAATGAAGTTGGCGCGCCAGAAGCGCAGCACCAGCCCGAGGAAGAACACGAACATGGCCACGCCGATGAACGGGTGGAGGATCCGCGTCCACGGCCCGCCGCCGAACAGGTGGCTGAGCCAGAACAGCGCCGGGTGGAACAGCGCCAGCCCCGAGAGGCCGGCCAGCACGAACAGGATCGCCACGACCCAGTGGTTGCTCCGCTCGTTGGCGTTGTAGCGCAGGATAGGCTTGTTGTCGTTCATGGCCGCTGCTCCCCCTGCCCGCCCGGGCGGTTCGGATCATAGACATGCACCGCCGGGTCCACCGGGTGGACCGTGTTATCCACAGGCGCCGGGTGTTCGTCCTCCTCGACCCGCTGCGGGCCCACGCGTACATAGTGGAAGAACCCGGCCAGCACCGCCGCGCCCATGGCCAGCAGCGCCAGCGGCTTGCTGAAGCCCTTCCACAGCCCCACCAGCGGGCTGATCACCGGTTGGTCCGGCAGGCCGGCGTAGATCCGTGGCGTGTCGGCGTGGTGCAGCACGTACATCACATGGGTGCCGCCGACGCCATCCGGATCGTACAGCCCGGCGTTCTCGTATCCCCGCGACTTCAGGTCGACGATGCGCTCGTCGGCATGCACCTTCATCTCCTCCTTGCTGCCGAAGACGATCGCCCCGGTCGGGCAGGTCTTCACGCAGGCCGGCTCCAGGCCCACGCTCACGCGGTCGGAACACAGGGTGCACTTGTACGCCTTGTGATCCTTCTGCGAGATGCGCGGGATGTTGAACGGGCAGCCGGTGATGCAGTAGCCGCAACCGATGCAGTGGTCCTGGTTGAAGTCGACGATACCGTTGGCGTGCTTGATGATCGCCCCCGGGCTCGGGCAGGCCTTCAGGCAACCTGGCTCGGCACAGTGCATGCAGCCGTCCTTGCGGATCAGCCACTCCAGGTTGCCGTCGTCGCGCTCGTGCTCGGTGAAGCGCATCAGGGTCCACGTCTCGGCGCTGAGGTCCTGGGGGTTGTCGTAGGTGCCGTGGTTGTGGCCGACCTCGTCACGCAGTTCGTTCCATTCCGAGCACGCCACCTGGCAGGCCTTGCAGCCGATGCACTTGGTGGTGTCGATCAGCTTGGCGACTTCCTGCTGCTGGCGTACCGAGGGCGGTACGGTGGTGGTGGCCGAGCGGGCGATGATGTCTTGGCTGGCCATCAGAGTTTCTCCACTTTGACGAGGAACGACTTGGACTCCGGTGTCTGCGTGTTGCCGTCACCGAGGAACGGCACCAGGGTGTTGGTCAGGTAGCCATGCCGGGTGGCACCGGTGAAGCCCCAGTGCAACGGGATGCCGATCTGGTGCACGGTCTGGTTGTTGACCTGCAGCGGACGGATCCGCTTGGTCACCACCGCCACCGCATCGATATGTCCGCGCTTGCTCGATACCCGCACCCGGTCGCCAGCCTTGATGCCCTTCTCGTTCGCCAGCACCTCGCCGATCTCGACGAACTGCTCGGGCTGGGCGATGGCGTTGAGCCGGCAATGCTTGCTCCAGAAGTGGAAGTGCTCGGTCAGCCGGTAGGTGGTCGCCGCATGGGGGAACTCGTCGTGGGTGCCGAGGGTGTCCCACACCGAATCGAAGATCCGCCCGGCCGGGTTGCTGGTGGCCTTCTTGTTCTGCGGATGCAGCGGGTTGATGCCGATCGGCGTCTCGAACGGCTCGTAGTGCTCGGGGAACGGCCCCTCGGCCATCTTGTCGATGGCGAAGAACCGCGCCACGCCCTCGGGGTTCATGATGAACGGGTTCATCCCCGCTTCCGGTGGCGAGTCGACCTTGAAGTCCGGCACGTCGGTGCCGGTCCAGGCCTTGCCGTTCCACCACACCAGGCGCTTCTTCTCCGGGTCCCACGGCTTGCCTTGCGGGTCGCTGGAGGCACGGTTGTAGAGGATGCGCCGGTTGGCCGGCCAGGCCCAGGCCCAGTTCTGCACCTGGTGCATGCCGTACGGGTCGCTGTTGTCGCGCCGGGCCATCTGGTTGCCCTGCTCGGTCCAGCTGCCGGCGAAGATCCAGCAGCCGGACGCGGTGCTGCCGTCGTCCTTCATCTGGGCGAAGCCGGCCAGCTGCTGGCCGGCCTTGAGCGTGGCACCGGTGGCGTCGGTGAGGTCGCTGACCGCCCAGCCGTTCATCTCCTTGGCCAACTCCTCGGGCGAAGGCTCTTCAGGCACCTTGTACGGCCAACTGATGTTGAGCATCGGGTCGGGGTAGGCGCCGCCTTCGGCCTGATAGCGCTTGCGCAGGCGCAGGAACAGCTCGCTCATGATGCGCACGTCGGTACGGGTCTCGCCCGGACCGTCGGCGCCTTTCCAGTGCCACTGCAGCCAGCGGCTGCTGTTGACCAGCGAGCCGTCCTCCTCGGCGAAGCAGGTGGTGGGCAGGCGGATCACCTCGGTCTGGATGTTGGCGGTGTCGACGTCGTTGAACGGGCCGGCGTTGCGCCAGAACTCCGAGGTCTCGGTGGCCAGCGGGTCCATGATCACCAGCCACTTGAGCTTGGCCAGGGCCGCGGTGACGCGGTTCTTGTCCGGCAGCGCGGCGATCGGGTTGAAGCCCTGGCACATGTAGCCGTTGACCTTGCCCTGGCCCATCATCTCGAACATGCGCAGCACGTCGTAGGCCGGCACGTCGAGCTTGGGCAGCCAGTCGTAGCCCCAGTTGTTGGCGGCGGTGGCGTTAGCGCCGTACCAGGCCTTCATCAGGCTGACGTGGAACTTGCCGTAGTTCTGCCAGTACGACAGCTGCCCCGGGCGCAGCGGTTTGGAGGCGCGCTTGTCGATGTAGGCGGTGTAGTCCTGCTCGGCATCACCGGCCAGGGTCAGGTAACCCGGCAGCGAGTTCGACAGCAGCCCCAGGTCAGTCAGGCCCTGGATGTTGGAGTGACCGCGCAGGGCGTTGACCCCGCCACCCGGCATGCCGACGTTGCCCAGCAGCAACTGCACCATGGCCGCGCTGCGGATGATCTGCGCGCCGATGGAGTGCTGGGTCCAGCCCAAGGCGTAGAGAATCGTCATGGTCTTGCCCGGCACCGAGCAGGTGGCGATCTCTTCCCAGATCTTCATCATCTGGTCCTGGGGCATGCCGCAGGTCATGCTCGCCAGCTCCGGCGTGTAGCGGCTGTAGTGCTGCTTCATCAGCTGGTAGACGCAACGCGGGTGCTGCAGGGTCGGATCGACCTTGGCGAAACCGTCCTCGCCCAGCTCGTAGCCCCAGCCGGACTTGTCGGCGTACACGCGCTTGGCCGCGTCGTAGCCGCTGAACAGCCCGTCCTCGAAGCCATAGTTCTCTTTGACGATGAACGACACGTCGGTGTAGTTGCGCACGTACTCGTGCTGGATCTTGTCGTTGCTCAGCAGGTAGTTGATCAGCCCGCCCATGAAGGCGATGTCGCTGCCGGTACGGATCGGCGCGTAATAATCGGCCACCGAGGCGGTACGGGTGAACCGCGGGTCGACCACGATCAGCCGCGCCTTGTTGTGCGCCTTGGCTTCGGTCACCCACTTGAAGCCGCACGGGTGCGCTTCAGCGGCGTTGCCGCCCATCACCAGGACCAGGTTTGCGTTGGCGATATCAGACCAGTGATTGGTCATCGCGCCACGGCCATACGTCGGGGCAAGACTTGCCACCGTCGGGCCGTGTCAGACACGCGCCTGGTTATCGAACCCCAGCATGCCCAGCGAACGGATCACCTTGTGCGTCATGTAACCCGCTTCGCTGGAAGCGGCGGACGCGGCGAGAAAGCCCGTGGTGAGCCAGCGGTTGACCGTCTGGCCCTGGGCATTCTTCTCGATGAAGTTGGCGTCGCGGTCCTGTTTCATCAGGTCGGCGACACGATCGAGGGCTTCGTCCCAGTCGATGCGGGTCCACTCGCTGCTGCCCGGCTTGCGCACCTCGGGGTACTTGAGGCGGCTGGGGCTGTGGATAAAGTCCAGCAGGCCAGCGCCTTTCGGGCACAGGGTGCCGCGGTTGACCGGATGGTCCGCGTCGCCCTCGATGTGGATGATGTTCTGTTTGACGTTCTTGCCCGCGTCACCCTGGCTGTACATGATCAGGCCGCAGCCGACCGAGCAGTAAGGACAGGTGTTACGGGTTTCTTTGGTATGCGCCAGCTTGAAGTGGCGCACCTGCTCGGCGAACGCGGGTGTCGGGGCCATGCCCAACGCCGCGAGGCTCGAGCCTCCAAGGCCGACGGCGGCGACCTTGAAGAATTGCCGACGGTTGAGATCCATCGTGCACTCCTGATCAGGTTCTCGGGCGCACGGGACTTGGCCGGCGCCTCAGGGACTTCACGGTGGCGGTGGACAGAGACCGCCAACGGTTAAGCCTAGTCAAGAATCTGCAAAGTGCGATGATCTGGATCAGGCGCGAGGCAAATCGCCTTCTCCCCCATACAAATCCTACATTGCTACCGGAAATGGACTACGCCACGACACATTCTGTGCCTGTTAGGTTGATGGATCACACATGGAGGAGGACCGCAGGCATGAACATCAAGCACCTCTTGACCACACTTTTGATCGGCATCCCAGTACTCGCTCAACCCAGCATGGCGGCAACAGGAGGCGATGATCACGCCCCTCCCGCCGCGTTGCAGATCACCGCCGAGCGAGCACGGGCCATGGCCGATGCCGCCGAGCGTGCCGCCCGCGCCCAAAGCGTCGCCATCGTCATCAGCATCGTCGACAACCACGGCAACCTGAAGTACTTCCAGCGCATGGATGGCACCAGCAGCGGCAGCATCCAGGTTGCGCAGCTCAAGGCCGAGACATCCGCCCGCTTCCCGCTGTCGTCCCGCTCGCTTGGCGAGCGCAGCGCCGCGTTGCCAGCCAATCCGTACGCCTCGCTGCCCGGATTCACCCTGCTGGAAGGCGGACTGCCGATCATGGATGTCAACGGCAGGCATATCGGTGGAATCGGTATCAGCGGAGCGACGCCGGAACTGGACGCCCAATTTGCAAGGACGGCACTCGAAGAGGGCTGATCCTGGCAGGCGCCTGCCTGGTTGCCCAGACAAAAAGAAACCCGCTTCAGGCATGAAGCGGGTTTCTTGTTACAACTTCGTTCCACAAGGGCGCCATGGGTGCCCCAGGAATGGATCAGAACGGAATATCGTCGTCGAAGCTGTCGAAGTCAGCAGCTGGCTGCGGGGCCGGCTGTTGCGGCGCCGGGCGCTGTGGCGCCTGCTGCGGACGCGGGGCCTGCTGACGAGGAGCCTGGTTGTACTGTTGCTGCTGGCCACCCTGGTTGTAGTTGTTACCACCACCCTGGTTGTATTGGTCGCCACCACCCTGCTGACCCTGCGGACGCCCGCCGAGCAGCTGCATGGTGCCGTTGATGTCGACGATGATCTCGGTGGTGTAGCGCTTGATACCGTCCTTTTCCCACTCGCGGGTCTGCAGCTTGCCCTCGATGTAGCACTGCGAACCCTTGCGCAGGTACTCGCCGGCAATCTCGGCGACCTTGCCGAACAGCGACACACGGTGCCACTCGGTACGCTCGACCTTCTGGCCCGACTGCTTGTCGGTCCACTGCTCGCTGGTGGCCAGGCTCAGGTTGGTCACGGCGTTACCGTTGGGCAGGTAGCGGACTTCGGGATCCTGACCGCAGGTACCGACCAGAATGACTTTGTTAACCCCACGGGCCATAACGTTCTCCTAGGCTTCGCACGCCGCAGAGGCTGGGTTCACCAGACGCTCGAGGGTCGCACGGTCCAAAATTTTCGTATCCAGTTTGATATAGATGGCGGCTTCTTCTGCCACCACCACGGCGTCGGTCACACCCGGCACGGCCATCAGGCGCTCGGTCAGCCCGGCTTCCCGGACCGCTTCAGGCGTCAGCGGCATGCGCAGGCTGGTCACGTACGGCGGCTCATTCATGCGCAACGCAGTGAGCAACCACAGGACGCACAACACCGCGCATCCCAGGAACACCATGCTCAAGCCACCGTGCTGGAACAACCAGCCACCGAGGATGCCTCCCAGCGCGGCGCCGAGGAACTGGCTGGTGGAGTACACCCCCATCGCCGTCCCCTTGCCACCGGCAGGTGACACCTTGCTGACCAGCGAAGGCAAGGATGCCTCCAGCAGGTTGAATGCAGTAAAGAATACCACGGTGCCGATCACCAGTCCGCGCAAGTTGTCAGCCCACTGCCAGAAGAACACCTCCACCAGCAGCAGGACACTGACCGCGCCGAGCAACACGCGTTTCATCTTGCGCTTCTTTTCCCCGTAGATGATGAAGGGGATCATTGCAAAAAATGAAACCAGCAACGCGGTCAGGTACACCCACCAGTGCTCCTCCTTGGGCAGCCCGCCGCGCTCGACGAAGGCCAGGGGCAGCGCCACGAAGCTGGCCATCAGGATCGCGTGCAGCACGAAGATGCTGATGTCCAGGCGCAGAAGGTCCGGATTGCGCAGGGTCGGACCTAGAGCCTGACGGGCGACACCGGACTCGCGATGGGTCAACACATTGTGCGAATTGGGCACGACGAAGGCGATCAGGCCGATGCCGACCAGGGCAAGTCCTGCGGTGGCAAGGAACAATCCTGACAAGCCAAAGGCGCGGGTCAACAGCGGGCCGACCACCATCGCCACGGCGAACGACAGGCCGATGCTCATGCCGATCATGGCCATGGCCTTGGTCCGGTGCTGCTCGCGGGTCAGGTCGGAGAGCAACGCCATCACCGCCGCGGAAATGGCCCCCGCGCCCTGCAGGATGCGCCCGGCGATCACACCCCAGATGGAATCGGCCTGGGCCGCCAGCACGCTGCCCAGGGCGAAGATGATCAACCCCACGTAGATCACCGGACGGCGGCCGATGCGGTCGGAAATCACCCCGAACGGAATCTGCAGCACGGCCTGGGTCAGGCCGTAGGCACCGATGGCCAGGCCGATCAGCGCAGGCGTGGCACCGGCCAGGTCCATGCCGTAGGTGGCCAGCACCGGCAGTACCATGAACATGCCCAGCATACGAAAGGCGAAGACCAGGGCCAGGCCGCTGGCGGCGCGGGTTTCGCTGCCACTCATGCGCTCGTTGTGGGTGTCGTGCATGGATTAACCTCGTGTGAACCGGCGGCGATTCTATCAGTCCGACGCCTTGGCGGCATATACGCGACGCTTTGCCGCGTAATGGCAGCGCGCCGTATACTCCTTTGTTTATGCCCGCCGAGCGAGGCCGTAGTGGACAAGATCCTGATCCGTGGGGCGCGTACCCACAACCTGAAGAACATCGACCTGACCCTGCCTCGGGACAAACTGATCGTGATCACCGGCCTGTCCGGATCCGGCAAGTCCTCGCTGGCGTTCGACACGCTGTACGCCGAAGGCCAGCGCCGTTACGTCGAATCGCTGTCGGCCTATGCCCGGCAGTTCCTGTCGATGATGGAAAAGCCCGACGTCGACACCATCGAAGGCCTGTCGCCGGCGATCTCCATCGAGCAGAAGTCGACCTCGCACAACCCGCGCTCGACCGTTGGCACCATCACCGAGATCTACGACTACCTGCGCCTGCTCTATGCCCGCGTCGGTACTCCACGCTGCCCGGACCACGATATCCCGCTGGAAGCGCAAACGATCAGCCAGATGGTCGACCTGGTGCTGGAAAAGCCCGAAGGCAGCAAGCTGATGCTGCTGGCTCCGGTGATCCGCGAGCGCAAGGGCGAGCACCTGGCGGTGTTCGACGAACTGCGCGCCCAGGGCTTCGTCCGCGCCCGGGTCAACGGCAAGCTCTACGAGCTCGACGAACTGCCCAAGCTGGATAAACAGAAGAAGCACAGCATCGATGTGGTGGTCGACCGCTTCAAGGTCCGCGCCGACCTGCAGCAGCGCCTGGCCGAATCGTTCGAGACCGCGCTCAAGCTGGCCGACGGCATCGCCCTGGTCGCGCCGATGGACGACGAGGACGGCGAGGACGTGATCTTCTCGGCGCGCTTCGCCTGCCCGGTGTGCGGCCATGCGATCAGCGAGCTGGAGCCCAAGCTGTTCTCCTTCAACAACCCGGCCGGCGCCTGCCCGACCTGTGACGGTCTGGGGGTGAAGCAGTTCTTCGACACCAAGCGCCTGGTCAACGCCGAGCTGACCCTGGCCGAAGGCGCGATACGTGGCTGGGACCGGCGCAACGTCTATTACTTCCAGATGCTCGGCTCACTCGCCGCGCACTACGGCTTCAGTCTCGAGGAACCGTTCGGCGAGCTGTCGGCCGAGCACCAGAAGGTCATCCTGCAGGGCAGCGGCAAGCAGAGCGTCGATTTCAAGTACCTCAACGACCGTGGCGACATCGTCAAGCGCTCGCACCCCTTCGAAGGCATCGTGCCCAACCTCGAGCGCCGCTACCGCGAGACCGAATCGGCCACCGTGCGCGAAGAGCTGGCCAAGTTCCTCGGCACCCAGCCCTGCCCCGACTGCCGCGGCACCCGCCTGCGCCGTGAGGCGCGGCATGTGTGGGTGGGCGAGAAGACCCTGCCGGCGGTGACCAACCTGCCGATCGGTGAAGCCAGCAACTATTTCAGCGACCTAACCCTGACCGGCCGCCGTGGCGAGATCGCGGCGAAGATCCTCAAGGAGATCTGCGAGCGCCTGCAGTTCCTGGTCAACGTCGGCCTCGATTACCTGACGCTGGACCGCAGCGCCGATACCCTGTCCGGCGGCGAGGCCCAGCGTATCCGCCTGGCCAGCCAGATCGGCGCCGGCCTGGTGGGAGTGATGTACATCCTCGATGAACCGTCCATCGGTCTTCATCAGCGGGACAACGACCGCCTGCTGGCCACCCTCAACCACCTGCGCGACCTGGGCAACACAGTGATCGTGGTCGAGCACGACGAGGACGCCATCCGTCTGGCCGACTACGTGGTGGATATCGGCCCGGGCGCTGGCGTGCATGGCGGCCAGATCGTCGCCGAGGGCTCGCCCGAGGAGGTCATGGCGCACCCCGACTCGCTGACCGGCAAATACCTGTCCGGGCGCAAGAAGATCGTCGTTCCGGCCAAGCGCACCCCGCGCAACAAGAAGCTGTCGCTCAAGCTCAAGGGCGCGCGCGGCAACAACCTGCAGAACGTTGACTTGGAGCTGCCGATCGGCCTGCTGACCTGCGTGACCGGCGTGTCCGGCTCGGGCAAGTCGACGCTGATCAACAACACCCTGTTCCCCCTCGCCGCCACCGCGCTCAACGGCGCGAGCAGCCTGGAGGCCGCGCCGCACGCCAGCGTCGATGGCCTGCAGCACCTGGACAAGGTCGTGGATATCGACCAGAGCCCGATCGGCCGCACGCCTCGGTCCAACCCGGCGACCTACACCGGCATCTTCACGCCGATCCGCGAGCTGTTCGCCGGCGTGCCGGAGTCGCGCTCCCGTGGCTACGGCCCGGGGCGCTTCTCGTTCAACGTCAAGGGCGGGCGCTGCGAGGCCTGCCAGGGTGACGGCCTGATCAAGGTGGAAATGCACTTCCTGCCGGACATCTACGTGCCCTGCGACGTGTGCAAGAGCAAGCGTTACAACCGCGAAACCCTGGAGATCAAGTACAAGGGCAAGAACATCCACGAGGTGCTGGAAATGACCATCGAGGATGCCCGCGAGTTCTTCGACGCGGTCCCGGCCCTGGCGCGCAAGCTGCAGACGCTGATGGATGTCGGCCTGTCGTACATCAAGCTGGGACAATCGGCGACCACCCTGTCGGGTGGCGAGGCGCAGCGGGTCAAGCTGTCACGCGAGCTGTCCAAGCGCGACACCGGCAAGACCCTGTATATCCTCGACGAACCGACCACCGGCCTGCACTTCGCCGATATCCAGCAACTGCTGGACGTGCTGCACCGCCTGCGTGACCACGGCAATACCGTGGTGGTGATCGAGCACAACCTGGATGTGATCAAGACTGCCGACTGGCTGGTGGACCTGGGGCCGGAGGGTGGCTCCAAGGGTGGGCAGATCATTGCCTGCGGTACGCCGGAGGAACTGGCCGAGAAGAAGCAGTCGTATACCGGGCATTACCTGAAGCCGCTGCTGGAGCGGGATCGGGCTTGAGGCATTAGGGGCGCTTTGCGCGCCTTTCGCGGCACAAGGCCGCTCCTACATTTGAACGCGTCAATCAAAAGATTACGCGATCGCCTGTAGGAGCGGCCTCGTGCCGCGAAAGGGCTGCAAGGCAGCCCCAAGCTTTTACATCTGCGACTGCAGGTAGTTCTCCAGGCCAATGGCCTTGATCAGCCCCTGCTGCTTCTCCAGCCAGTAGGTGTGATCTTCTTCAGTATCGGCCAGCTGCGCACGCAGGATATCGCGGCTGATGTAGTCCTTGTGCAGCTCGCACAGCTCGATGCCCTTGCACAGCGCGGCGCGGACCTTGTACTCGAGCTTCAGATCGGCCTCGATCATTTCCGGCACGGTGCTGCCAACGTGCAGGTCATCGGCGCGCATGTCCGGGGTGCCTTCGAGCATGAGGATACGGCGCATCAGGGCATCGGCGTGCTGCGTCTCTTCTTCCATCTCGTGGTTGATACGCTCGTAGAGCTTGCCCAAGCCCCAATCTTCGTACATCCGCGAGTGAATGAAGTACTGATCGCGTGCTGCCAGTTCGCCCTTCAGCAACGTGACGAGGTAGTTGATTACGTCCGGGTGACCTTGCATCGCCCTGATTCTCCCTGTGAATACGTCTATGGGACATAGTGTGAACCAGGTTTTGTTCGCGGTCACTGAAAAACGCGCAATTAGAAGCAAATAATCGGCTAAACAGTAGTGATATTCATTGAAAAACCGCCCAAACGAGGGCGGTTCTTGTTATCACTTCGACTTAGGCGAGGTTCACGCCCAAGGCCTTGGCGATGCCTTCTCCGTAGGCAGGATCTGCCTTGAAGAAGTACTGCAGTTGACGCTGGACGACATCCTCGCTGACGCCAGCCATGGTGCCGGCGATGTTGCCGATCAACAGCGCCTTCTGCTCATCGCTCATCAGGCGGAACAGCGCGCCGGCATGGCTGTAGTAGTCGTTGTCTTCGCGGTGGTCGTAGCGGTCCGCCGAACCGTTCAGGGCCAATGCCGGTTCTGCATGGCGCGGCGACTGCTTCGGCGCGTCCGCGTAGCTGTTGGGCTCGTAGTTCGGAGCACTGCCGTAGGCGCCGGTGGCCATGGAGCCATCGCGCTGGTAGCTGTGCACCGGGCAGCGTGGTGCATTGACCGGCAAGTGCTGGTGGTTGGTGCCTACGCGGTAGCGGTGAGCATCGGCATAGGCGAACACCCGGCCCTGCAGCATGCGGTCCGGCGACAGGCCGACCCCGGGCACCATGTTGCTGGGCCCGAACGCCGCCTGCTCGACTTCGGCGAAGTAGTTGAGCGGGTTGCGGTTGAGCTCCAGCACGCCGACCTCGATTAACGGGTAGTCCTTCTGCGACCAGGTCTTGGTCACGTCGAAGGGGTTCTCGTCACGGCTGGCGGCCTCGGCTTCGCTCATCACCTGGATGCACACGCTCCAACGCGGGAAGTCGCCACGCTCGATGGCCTGGAACAGGTCGCGCTGGGCGTAGTCCGGGTCGCTGCCCGCCAGGCGGGCGGCCTCGGCCGGCGCCAGGTTCTTGATACCTTGCTGGGTCTTGAAGTGCCACTTGACCCAGGTGCGCTCACCCTTGGCGTTGATCAGGCTGTAGGTGTGGCTGCCGAAACCGTGCATGTGACGGTAGCCGTCCGGGATGCCTCGATCAGAGAACAGGATGGTGACCTGGTGCAGCGCCTCGGGCGAATGCGACCAGAAGTCCCACATCATCTGCGCGTTCTTCAGGTTGCTCTGCGGGTGACGCTTCTGGGTGTGGATGAAGTCGGGGAACTTCAGCGGATCACGGATGAAGAACACCGGGGTGTTGTTGCCGACGATGTCCCAGTTGCCTTCCTCGGTGTAGAACTTCACCGCGAAACCTCGCGGGTCGCGTTCGGTGTCCGCCGAGCCGCGTTCGCCGCCCACGGTGGAGAAGCGCAGGAACGTCTCGGTCTGCTTGCCGATGCTGTCGAACAGCTTGGCACTGGTGAGTTCAGTGATATCGCGGGTGACAGTGAAGGTACCGTAGGCGCCGGAGCCCTTGGCGTGCACGCGACGCTCAGGGATGTTCTCGCGGTTGAAGTGGGCGAGCTTCTCGACCAGGTGGAAATCGTCGAGCAGCAGCGGGCCACGGGGGCCTGCGGAACGGGAATTCTGGTTGTCGGCTACGGGCGCGCCGCTTGCGGTGGTGAGAATCTTGCTCATGGGCTCTCCTGATCGGTCTTGAACTGCCGGCTAATCGGCTTGGAGAGAGTATTGTCGACCCATGTTACAAGAACAAATTCATTACCTGACTTACATCAATAGAAAATAACAATTTATAAGGCAACAAAAAACCGGGCCTAGGCCCGGTTCTTTGCAGCAGACAGAACGTCTTACTCGGCAGCTTCTACAGCACCACCGACCGGACGATCAACCAGCTCGACGTACGCCATAGGCGCGTTGTCGCCAGCGCGGAAACCGCACTTCAGGATGCGCAGGTAGCCGCCCTGACGGGTGGCGTAACGCTTGCCCAGGTCGTTGAACAGTTTGCCAACGGCGGACTTCGAACGGGTACGGTCGAAGGCCAGACGACGGTTGGCAACGCTGTCTTCCTTGGCCAGGGTGATCAGCGGCTCGGCAACGCGGCGCAGTTCCTTGGCTTTCGGCAGGGTGGTTTTGATCAGCTCGTGCTCGATCAGCGACACTGCCATGTTCTGGAACATAGCCTTGCGGTGAGAGCTGGTACGGCTCAGGTGACGTCCACTTTTACGATGACGCATGATTCATTCCTTACCAAACACTACGTTCGGTGATTACGACGATCAGGCAGTCGCCTTGTCGTCTTTCTTAAGACTTGCAGGCGGCCAGTTGTCGAGGCGCATGCCGAGGGAAAGACCACGGGAGGCCAGGACGTCCTTGATTTCAGTCAGGGACTTCTTGCCCAGGTTAGGAGTCTTCAACAGCTCTACTTCGGTACGCTGAATCAGGTCGCCGATGTAGTAGATGTTCTCCGCCTTGAGGCAGTTGGCCGAACGTACGGTCAGTTCCAGGTCGTCAACCGGGCGCAGCAGGATCGGATCGATCTCGTCTTCCTGCTCAACCACAACTGGCTCGCTGTCACCTTTGAGGTCGACGAACGCGGCCAGCTGCTGTTGCAGGATGGTCGCGGCACGACGGATAGCCTCTTCAGGATCCAGGGTACCGTTGGTTTCCAGATCGATGACCAGCTTGTCCAGGTTGGTACGCTGTTCAACACGGGCGTTCTCGACCACGTAGGCGATACGACGCACCGGGCTGAACGAAGCGTCCAGCTGGAGACGGCCAATGCTGCGGCTTTCGTCTTCGTCGGTCTGACGGGAGTCGGCCGGCTCGTAACCGCGACCACGAGCTACGGTGAGCTTCATGTTCAGGGCGCCGTTGGACGCCAGGTTCGCGATTACGTGATCGGGGTTGACGATCTCGACATCGTGATCCAGCTGAATATCGGCAGCGGTAACCACCCCCGAACCCTTTTTCGACAAGGTCAGCGTAACTTCGTCACGACCGTGCAGTTTGATAGCCAGGCCTTTCAGGTTCAACAGGATTTCAATGACGTCTTCCTGAACACCTTCGATCGCGGAGTACTCGTGGAGTACGCCGTCGATCTCGGCCTCGACTACTGCACAGCCAGGCATGGAGGACAACAGGATGCGGCGCAGCGCGTTGCCCAGGGTATGGCCGAAGCCACGCTCGAGAGGCTCGAGCGTGATCTTGGCGCGGGTTGGACTGACAACCTGCACGTCGATGTGACGGGGTGTCAGAAACTCATTTACCGAAATCTGCATGGATGCACCTATTTTCTAGCCCTTACTTGGAGTAGAGCTCGACAATCAGGTTTTCGTTGATGTCGGCGGACAGGTCGCTGCGAGCAGGAACGTTCTTGAAAACGCCCGACTTTTTAGCAGCATCCACGTCTACCCACTCAACGCGGCCACGCTGGGCGCACAGTTCAAGGGCTTGAACAATGCGCAGCTGGTTCAGCGACTTCTCGCGAACCGAGACCACGTCACCCGGACGAACTTGGTAGGATGGAATGTTCACAGTCTTACCGTTGACGCTGATCGCTTTGTGCGAAACCAGCTGACGCGACTCGGAACGAGTCGAGCCGAAGCCCATACGGTAGACGACGTTATCCAGACGGCACTCGAGCAGTTGCAGCAGGTTCTCACCGGTTGCGCCTTTTTTCGAGGCTGCAGCCTGGTAGTAACCGCGGAACTGACGCTCCAGAACACCGTAGATACGACGGACTTTTTGTTTCTCGCGCAGCTGGGTACCGTAGTCGGACTGACGGCCACGGCGCTGGCCGTGGATACCTGGGGCTGCTTCGATGTTGCACTTCGATTCCAGAGCGCGAACGCCGCTCTTCAGGAACAGGTCAGTGCCTTCACGGCGAGACAGTTTGCATTTTGGACCAATGTAACGTGCCATTTATCTGTCTCCTGATTACACGCGACGCTTCTTCGGCGGACGGCACCCGTTATGCGGGATTGGCGTCACGTCGGTGATGCTGGCGATCTTGTAGCCGCAGCTGTTCAGTGCACGAACGGCGGATTCACGACCTGGACCTGGACCCTTGACGTTGACGTCGAGGTTCTTCAGACCATATTCCAGCGCAGCTTGACCAGCACGCTCAGCAGCGATCTGGGCTGCGAACGGGGTGGATTTGCGCGAACCACGGAAACCCGAACCACCGGAAGTAGCCCAGGACAGTGCGTTGCCCTGACGGTCGGTGATGGTCACGATGGTGTTGTTGAAAGACGCATGGATGTGGGCGATGCCATCAACCACTGTCTTTTTGACTTTTTTACGAGGACGAGCAGCAGGTTTTGCCATGTCTATATTCCTGGGCGATTACTTGCGGATCGGCTTACGCGGGCCCTTACGGGTGCGTGCGTTGGTCTTGGTGCGCTGACCGCGAACCGGCAGACCTTTACGATGACGCAGGCCGCGGTAGCAACCCAGGTCCATCAAGCGCTTGATCTTCATGTTGATGTCACGACGCAGGTCACCTTCGGTGGTGAACTTCGCAACTTCGCCACGCAGGGTTTCGATTTGCTCGTCGCTCAGATCCTTGATCTTTGCGGCTGGATTCACACCAGCGTCCGCACAGATTTTCTGCGCGGTAGTGCGACCGACACCATAGATGTAGGTCAGCGAGATAACAGTATGCTTGTTATCTGGAATGTTGACGCCTGCAATACGGGCCATTCAGTGGGACTCCAATTGACAGCTACCTACGCCCCGGAAGCCAAGAAATAGGGCGCGAGATAATATCGCTGTAGAAACGAATAATCAACCCAGCAGCACACTAGCTGCTGGGTTTGAAGCGCGGATCACACTCAGCCTTGGCGCTGCTTGTGACGCGGTTCCGCGCTGCAGATCACGCGCACGACGCCTTCGCGTCGAATGATCTTGCAGTTGCGGCACAGCTTTTTCACCGATGCACGAACTTTCATTACCGACTCCTCGAACCTTAGGGGGCTAAATCAGCGCAGCAGACCGCTGCCGCCGTAGCCTTTCAGGTTGGCTTTCTTCATCAGGGATTCGTACTGGTGCGAAACGAGGTGCGATTGTACTTGGGACATGAAGTCCATCACAACCACTACCACAATCAGCAACGAGGTCCCGCCAAGGTAGAACGGCACGTTTGCTGCCACCACCAGGAACTGGGGCAGAAGGCAGACGGCCATCATGTAAAGAGCACCGAACATGGTCAGACGGGTCAGGACGCCATCAATGTAGCGCGCCGACTGCTCACCAGGACGGATGCCCGGAATAAAGGCACCGGACTTCTTCAGGTTTTCCGCTACGTCTTTCGGGTTGAACATCAACGCTGTGTAGAAGAAGCAGAAGAAAATGATCCCTGCACTAAACAGCAAAATGTTCAACGGCTGACCAGGAGCGATCGACTGCGAGATGTCCTGCAGCCAGCCCATACCTTCGGACTGACCGAACCAGGCACCCAGCGAAGCCGGGAACAGCAAGATGCTGCTCGCGAAAATGGCCGGAATTACGCCCGCCATGTTCACCTTCAGCGGCAGGTGGCTGGTCTGCGCAGCGAAGACCTTGCGGCCCTGCTGACGCTTGGCGTAGTGAACGGCGATACGACGCTGACCACGCTCAATGAACACCACGAAACCGATAATCGCTACTGCCAGCAAACCGATTGCGACCAGGGCGAAGATGTTGATATCGCCTGTGCGTGCAGACTCGAAAGACTGCCCGATTGCTCTCGGAAGACCGGCAACGATACCCGCGAAGATCAACATCGAGATACCGTTGCCCACACCGCGCTCGGTAATCTGCTCGCCGAGCCACATCATGAACATCGCGCCCGCCACGAAGGTGGAGACAGCGACGACATGGAAGCCCAGGCCCGCAGAAAACGCCACGCCCTGGTTGGCCAGGCCAATGGACATGCCAATGGCTTGAACCAGCGCCAGGATAACGGTGCCGTAGCGGGTGTACTGGCTGATCTTGCGACGGCCAGCTTCACCTTCCTTCTTCAACTGCTCCAGTTGCGGGCTGACAGCGGTCATGAGCTGCATGATGATCGATGCCGAGATGTACGGCATGATCCCCAGTGCAAAGATGCTCATGCGCTCCAGCGCGCCGCCGGAAAACATGTTGAACAAGCTAAGAATGGTCCCCTCATTCTGCCGGAACAGATCCGCGAGACGGTCCGGGTTAATGCCTGGCACTGGGATGTGCGCGCCAATCCGATAGACGATGATCGCCATGAACAGAAAACGCAGACGAGCCCAGAGTTCCGACATCCCGCCCTTACCGAGCGAAGAGAGAGCACCTTGCTTAGCCATTTATTCCTCGAACTTGCCGCCAGCTGCTTCGATAGCCGCACGTGCACCTTTGGTGACGGCGATACCCTTGAGGGTGACTGCGCGAGTGACTTCGCCCGACAGCATGATTTTCACGCGCTGTACGTGCTGGCCGATCACGTTGGCGTCCTTGAGGGACTGAACGGTGATCAGATCGCCTTCCACCTTGGCCAGCTCGGACAGACGCACTTCTGCGCGGTCCATGGCTTTCAGGGAAACGAAGCCGAACTTCGGCAGGCGACGGTGCAGCGGCTGTTGACCGCCTTCGAAGCCTGGAGCGATGGAGCCACCGGAACGGGAGGTCTGACCCTTGTGGCCACGGCCACCGGTCTTACCCAGACCGCTACCGATACCACGGCCCGGACGGTGCTTCTCGCGACGGGAACCCGGCGCTGGACTCAGATCATTGAGTTTCATCGATTAACCCTCGACCTTCAGCATGTAGTAGGCCTTGTTGATCATCCCGCGGTTTTCGGGAGTATCCTGGACTTCTACAGTGTGACCGATGCGACGCAGACCCAGACCCTTGACGCACAGCTTGTGGTTAGGGATACGGCCCGAGACGCTCTTGATCAGCGTTACTTTTACGGTTGCCATGATCAGAAGATCTCCTCGACAGTCTTGCCGCGCTTGGCAGCAATGGACTCAGGGGATTGCATGGCTTTCAGACCCTTGAAGGTGGCGTGAACCACGTTCACCGGGTTGGTCGAACCGTAGCACTTGGCCAGGACGTTCTGAACGCCAGCAACTTCCAGGACGGCACGCATTGCGCCACCGGCGATGATACCGGTACCTTCCGAGGCAGGCTGCATGTAGACCTTCGAGGCGCCGTGGGCGGCCTTGGTGGCGTACTGCAGGGTGGTGCCCTTCAGGTCAACCTGAATCATGTTGCGACGAGCAGCTTCCATGGCTTTCTGGATCGCGGCAGGTACTTCGCGCGATTTGCCACGGCCAAAGCCAACACGACCCTTGCCATCACCTACCACGGTCAGCGCGGTGAAGGTGAAGATACGGCCGCCTTTAACGGTTTTGGCTACGCGGTTAACTTGAACCAGCTTCTCGATGTAGCCTTCGTCGCGCTTTTGATCGTTATTTGCCATAACTTAGAACTCCAGCCCGCCTTCACGAGCAGCATCAGCCAGCGCCTTGACGCGGCCGTGGTACTTGAAGCCGGAACGGTCAAAGGCAACTTGAGATACACCGGCGGCTTTCGCACGCTCAGCTACCAGCTTGCCAACCTTAGTGGCCGCGTCGATGTTGCCGGTGGCGCCATCACGCAGTT
The DNA here is from genome assembly GCF_028369275.1 of Mitsuaria sp. RG. Taxonomy (NCBI): domain Bacteria; kingdom Pseudomonadati; phylum Pseudomonadota; class Betaproteobacteria; order Burkholderiales; family Sphaerotilaceae; genus Roseateles; species Mitsuaria sp. RG. The sequence continues at coordinate 28,640 of NZ_JAQMYQ010000007.1, read as the reverse complement.
CTTTGTCCAAGGTCGAGGCGCTTGCCAGAACCTTGCTGCCGTCGGCCGAGATGACCTGGGCATAGATGTGCTGCGAGGAGCGGAACACGCACAGACGCACGGCTTCGAGCTCGTGCATTTTCAGGCGTGCTTTGCGAGCGCGACGCAGTCGAATAACTTTTTTGTCGGTCATTTGCTAGGCCCTACTTCTTCTTGGCTTCTTTACGACGGACTACTTCATCCGCGTAACGCACACCCTTGCCCTTGTAAGGCTCTGGCGGACGGAAACCGCGGACTTCAGCGGCCACCTGACCCACCAGCTGCTTGTCGATACCCTTGATCAGGATGTCGGTCTGGCTTGGGGTTTCAGCGGTGATACCGGCTGGCAGTTCGTAATCCACTGGGTGCGAGAAGCCCAGAGCCAGGTTCAGGACGGTGCCTTTAGCCTGAGCCTTGTAACCAACACCGACCAGCTGGAGCTTGCGCTCGAAGCCTTGGCTTACGCCTTGGACCATGTTGTTCACCAGGGCGCGGGTAGTACCGGCCATGGCGCGAGCTTGCTGGTCACCGTTGCGAGCAACGAAACGCAGCTCACCAGCTTCTTCGGTAACTTCAACAGACGAGTGAACGTTCAGTTCGAGAGTGCCCTTGGCACCCTTCACCGAAAGCTGCTGGCCGGCGAATTTGACTTCGACGCCTGCTGGCAGCTTAACGGGGTTCTTAGCGACGCGAGACATGCCTATCTCCCCTTAGAACACTGTGCACAGAACTTCGCCGCCGACACCGGCAGCGCGCGCAGCGCGGTCAGTCATCACACCTTTGTTGGTGGAGACGATAGACACGCCCAGGCCGCCACGTACTTTCGGCAGCTCGGTAACGGCCTTGTACTGGCGCAGGCCAGGACGGCTGGTACGCTTCAGCTCTTCGATGACCGGACGGCCTTCGAAGTACTTCAGCTCGATCGACAGGGAAGGCTTGGCTTCGCCGGTCACTTCGTAGCTGGCGATGTAGCCTTCGTCTTTCAGTACTTTGGCAACCGCGACCTTCAGGGTGGAAGAAGGCATGCTTACGACAGACTTTTCAGCCATCTGGGCATTACGGATGCGAGTTAGCATGTCCGCTAACGGGTCCTGCATACTCATGGGCTAGATGCTCCTGATACAAGAATTATTAGCCTTGCGGCTATCACAACCACCCGAGCAGGCAGGGCAAAAAACCCAGGCTCAGGTGAGCCGGTCATTCTAGACACAAGGCAGAAACGAAACAAGCCCCATATAGGGGCTTGTTTCGTTGCGAGGTCACCGACGGTCGGAAGATTGCTCCCCTCGCGCCGGCGTCACGCCAACCGGGATTACCAGCTGGCCTTGACCAGACCTGGCACGTCACCGCGCATGGCGGCTTCGCGCAGCTTGTTACGGCCCAGGCCGAACTTACGGTATACACCGTGCGGACGACCGGTCAGGCGGCAACGGTTACGCAGGCGCGAGGCGCTGGCGTCACGTGGTTGCTTCTGCAGAGCGACAACGGCAGCGAAACGCTCTTCTGGAGAGGCGTTCAGGTTGACGATGGTCGCTTTCAGCTCAGCGCGCTTTTTAGCGAACTTGGCTACCGTGAGCTGACGCTTCAGCTCGCGGTTTTTCATGCTCTTCTTGGCCATTTTCCTACTCCAATCAGTTGCGGAACGGGAACTTGAAAGCACGCAGCAGAGCGCGGCCTTCGTCGTCCGAACGAGCAGTGGTGGTCAGGGTGATGTCCAAACCGCGCAGAGCATCGATCTTGTCGTAGTCGATTTCCGGGAAGATGATCTGCTCTTTCACGCCCATGCTGTAGTTGCCACGGCCATCGAAGGACTTGGCATTCAGGCCGCGGAAGTCGCGAACCCGAGGCAGGGAGATCGCCAGCAGGCGGTCCAGGAATTCGTACATCTTGTCGCTACGCAGGGTCACCTTGACGCCGATCGGCCAGCCCTCACGGACTTTGAAGCCCGCGATGGATTTACGAGCGAAAGTCACGACCGGCTTTTGACCGGTGATCTTTTCCAGGTCGGCAACAGCGTGCTCGATGACTTTCTTGTCGCCGATCGCTTCGCCCAGACCCATGTTCAGGGTGATTTTGGTAACGCGCGGAACTTCCATCACGTTCGACAGCTTAAGTTCTTCCTTAAGCTTAGGAGCGATTTCGTTCCGGTAAATCTCTTTCAGTCGTGCCATGGTCTTCTACCTAGCAGTGTTCAAGCATCAACCGCTTTTTGGGTCGACTTGAAGACACGAATTTTCTTACCGTCTTCTACTTTGAAACCAACGCGGTCAGCCTTGTTGGTTTCGCCGTTGAAGATGGCAACGTTGGAAGCGTGCAGAGGCGCTTCTTTCTCGACGATACCGCCCTGGACGCCCGCCATCGGGTTAGGCTTGGTATGACGCTTGACCAGGTTCACACCACCGATGACCAGGCGGTCATCAGCCAGAACCTTCAGCACCTTACCGCGCTTACCTTTGTCTTTGCCGGCGATCACGATGATCTCGTCGTCACGACGAATCTTTTGCATGTCGGATCTCCTTAGAGCACTTCTGGGGCGAGCGAGACGATCTTCATGAACTTCTCGGTACGAAGTTCACGGGTCACTGGCCCGAAGATGCGAGTGCCGATCGGCTCTTGCTTGGTGTTCAGCAGAACAGCAGCGTTGCCGTCGAAACGAATGATGGAACCGTCAGCGCGACGTACACCGTGACGGGTACGGACGACAACAGCGGTCATCACCTGGCCTTTTTTGACCTTGCCGCGCGGAATTGCTTCCTTGACGGTTACTTTGATGATGTCACCGATGCCGGCGTAACGACGGTGGGAACCGCCGAGCACCTTGATGCACATGACGCGACGAGCGCCGCTGTTATCGGCCACATCGAGCATGGATTGAGTCTGAATCATAAAATTTCTCCGACCCCTAGCCCTTAGACTTCAACAGCGCGTTCGAGGACTTCAACCAGTGCCCAGGACTTGGTCTTGGCCAGCGGACGGGTTTCACGGATGGAAACCTTGTCGCCGATCTTGCACTGGTTGGCTTCGTCGTGCGCGTGCAGCTTAGTCGAACGCTTAACGTATTTACCGTAGATCGGGTGCTTTACGCGACGCTCGATCAGAACGGTGATGGTCTTGTCCATTTTGTCGCTGACGACACGGCCAGTCAGCGTACGGACGGTTTTTTCAGCTTCAGCCATGATCACTTACCTGCCTGCTGGTTGAGCACAGTTTTCACGCGAGCGATGTCACGCTTAACTTGCGAGAGCAGGTGCGACTGCCCCAACTGGCCAGTTGCTTTCTGCATGCGCAGATTGAACTGGTCGCGCAGCAAGCCGAGCAGTTGCTCATTCAGTTGCTGTGCGGATTTTTCACGAAGTTCATTCGCTTTCATCACATCACCGTCCGCTTAACAAAGGAGGTGGCGAGAGGCAGCTTTGCAGCGGCCAGGGCGAAAGCTTCGCGCGCCAGCTCTTCAGAAACACCCTCGATTTCGTACAGGACTTTGCCTGGCTGAATCTGGGCAACCCAGTATTCCACGGAACCTTTACCTTTACCCATACGAACCTCGAGAGGCTTCTTGGTAACCGGCTTGTCCGGGAAGACACGGATCCAGATCTTGCCGCCACGTTTTACGTGACGGGTCAGGGCACGACGTGCCGACTCGATCTGGCGGGCGGTGAGGCGACCGCGAGCAACAGCTTTCAGAGCGAACTCGCCGAAGCTGACCTTGCTACCGCGCAGTGCCAGACCACGGTTGTGGCCGGTCATCTGCTTGCGGAATTTTGTACGCTTTGGTTGCAACATTTGGCGTACCCCTTACTTAGCAGCTTTTTTACGAGGCGCTGGTGCTTGAGGCTTCAGCTCTTCCTGGCGACCACCAATTACTTCGCCTTTGAAGATCCAAACCTTCACACCGATCACACCGTAGGTGGTGTGAGCTTCGTAGGTGTTGTAGTCGATATCGGCACGCAGGGTGTGCAGAGGCACACGACCTTCGCGATACCACTCGGTACGTGCGATCTCGGCACCGCCGAGACGACCGCTCACCTGGATCTTGATGCCCTTGGCACCAATACGCATGGCGTTCTGCACGGCGCGCTTCATGGCGCGACGGAACATAACGCGGCGCTCCAGCTGCTGGGCAACGCTCTGAGCAACCAGCATGGCGTCGAGTTCCGGCTTGCGGATCTCTTCGATGTTGATGTGCACAGGCACACCCATCTGCTTGGTCAGGTCCTGACGCAGTTTCTCAACATCTTCACCTTTCTTGCCGATAACGATACCGGGACGAGCGGTGTGGATGGTGATGCGTGCAGTTTGAGCCGGACGATGAATATCGATACGGCTTACGGACGCGCTTTTTAGTTTGTCTTGGAGGTACTCACGCGTTTTCAGATCCTTCAACAGGTAATCTGCGTAAGTAGCGCCGTCTGCATACCAGACGGAGGTGTGCTCCTTGACGATTCCCAGGCGAATGCCAGTGGGATGTACTTTCTGACCCATCTGATCGACTCCGTTACTTGTCCGCAACCTTGACAGTGATATGGCAAGACCGCTTGACGATGCGATCAGCACGGCCTTTGGCACGTGGCATGATGCGCTTCAGCGAACGCCCTTCGTTGACGAAGACGGTGGAGACCTTCAGGTCATCAACGTCTGCGCCTTCGTTGTGTTCGGCGTTGGCAACGGCCGACTCGAGGACTTTCTTCATGATTTCAGCGGCTTTTTTGCTGCTGAAGGCCAACAGGTTGAGCGCTTCGCCCACCTTCTTCCCGCGGATCTGGTCGGCGACCAAGCGGGCTTTCTGGGCGGAGATGCGAGCGCCCGACAACTTAGCGGCTACTTCCATTTCCTTACCCCTTAACGCTTGGCTTTCTTGTCAGCCACGTGCCCGCGGTAGGTGCGGGTACCGGCGAACTCGCCCAGTTTGTGGCCGACCATGTCTTCGTTCACGAGAACTGGGACATGTTGACGACCGTTGTGTACGGCGATGGTCAGACCGACCATTTGTGGCAGGATCATCGAACGACGCGACCAGGTTTTAACTGGCTTGCGATCATTCTTCTCCACCGCCACTTCGACCTTCTTCAGCAGGTGAAGATCGATAAAAGGACCTTTTTTCAGAGAACGTGGCACTGTCGTATCCCTCTAGTTACTTGCGACGACGGACGATCATGTTGTCGGTACGCTTATTACCACGGGTTTTAGCACCCTTGGTTGGGAAGCCCCATGGCGATACCGGATGACGACCACCGGAGGTACGACCTTCACCACCACCATGCGGGTGGTCAACCGGGTTCATGGCAACACCACGAACGGTTGGGCGAACGCCGCGCCAGCGTTTGGCACCAGCTTTACCCAGCGAACGCAGGCTGTGCTCGGAGTTCGAGACTTCGCCCAGGGTCGCACGGCACTCAGCCAGTACTTTACGCATTTCGCCAGAGCGAAGACGCAGAGTCACGTAGACGCCTTCACGCGCGATCAGCTGAGCGGAAGCACCAGCGGAACGAGCGATCTGAGCACCTTTACCCGGCTTCAGTTCGATGCCGTGAATGGTGCTACCTACTGGGATGTTGCGCAGTTGCAGGGAGTTACCGGCCTTGATTGGGGCCAGGGCACCTGCGATCAGCTGGTCGCCAGCACTCACGCCTTTAGGGGCGATGATGTAGCGACGCTCGCCGTCTGCGTAGCACAGCAGGGCGATGTGAGCAGTACGGTTCGGATCGTATTCGATACGCTCGACAGTGGCTGGAATGCCATCTTTATCGTTGCGACGGAAGTCGACCAGACGGTAATGCTGCTTATGACCACCACCAACGTGACGAGTGGTGATGCGGCCATTGTTGTTACGACCACCAGACTTCGATTTTTTCTCGAGCAGCGGTGCGTGAGGAGCGCCTTTGTGCAGCTCCTTGTTGACCACCTTGACCACAAAACGGCGGCCAGGGGAAGTCGGTTTGCATTTAACGATTGCCATGATGCACCCCTTCCTTACTCAGCACTGCTGCTGAAATCGAGATCTTGGCCTGGCTGAAGGGAGACGATCGCCTTCTTCCAGTCATTACGCTTGCCCAGACCACGTGCGGTACGCTTGGTTTTACCCAGAACGTTGACAGTCGACACGTTTTCAACTTTTACGTTGAACAGGCCTTCGACAGCTTTCTTGATTTCCAGCTTGGTCGCATCGGTAGCAACCTTGAATACGAACTGGCCTTTTTTCTCAGCCAGAACGGTAGCCTTCTCGGAAACGTGCGGGCCAAGGAGGACTTTGAATACGCGTTCCTGGTTCATCCCAGCAGCTCCTCGAATTTCTTCACGGCCGAGACAGTGATCAACACTTTCTCGTATGCGATCAGACTGACCGGGTCGGAACCTTGAACGTCACGTACGTCGACGTGCGGCAGGTTGCGAGCAGCCAGGTACAGGTTCTGATCAACAGCGTCGGAAACGATCAGAACGTCGCTCAGACCCATGCCGTTCAGCTTGTTCAGCAGATCCTTGGTTTTCGGTGCTTCGACAGCGAAGTCCTGAACCACGACCAGACGGTCGCTACGCACCAGCTCAGCGAGGATGGAGCGCAGGGCTGCGCGGTACATCTTCTTGTTGAGCTTCTGCGAGTGATCTTGAGGACGAGCTGCGAAGGTTACACCACCGCCACGCCAGATCGGACCACGGGTAGTACCGGCACGAGCACGGCCAGTACCTTTCTGACGCCATGGGCGCTTACCGCCACCGGCCACGTCAGAACGGGTCTTCTGCTGCTTGGTGCCCTGACGACCGCCAGCCATGTAGGCTACGACTGCCTGGTGAACCAGCGTCTCGTTGAATTCGCCACCGAAAGTCAGTTCGGAAACTTCGATCGCCTGAGCGTCATTTACATTAAGTTGCATGTCAGTTTCCCCTTACCCGCGAGCCTTGACAGCCGGACGCACGACCACGTCGCCGCCAGTAGCGCCTGGAACGGCACCCTTGATCAGCAGCAGGTTGCGTTCAGCGTCTACGCGTACTACTTCCAGGGACTGAACAGTCACGCGCTCGGCGCCCATGTGACCGGACATTTTCTTGCCCTTGAATACACGACCAGGAGTCTGGCACTGGCCGATGGAGCCAGGGACACGGTGCGATACGGAGTTACCGTGGGTGTTATCTTGACCACGGAAGTTCCAACGCTTGATGGTACCGGCGAAGCCTTTACCTTTGGACTGACCGGTTACGTCTACCAGCTGGCCTGCAGTGAAGAGTTCAGCTTTGATCAGATCGCCAGCCTGGAAATCGCCTTCTTCAAGACGGAACTCCCAGACACCGCGACCAGCGGCAACGTTGGCCTTGGCAAAGTGGCCTGCCTGAGCGGCGGTCACGCGCGAAGCACGACGCTCGCCGACAGTGACTTGCACTGCACGGTAGCCATCAGTTTCTTCGGTTTTGAACTGGGTGACGCGATTCGGCTCGATCTCAATGACCGTGACCGGAATGGAGACACCTTCTTCGGTGAAAATACGGGTCATACCCGCTTTTCGACCGACTACACCAATAGTCATGTTGTAAACCTCATGAGTGTACGGGGCTTTCACCCGCTATGGCCGCCCATTTCAGAGCGTTACACGACCAGACCGAAGTCTTAGCCGAGGCTGATCTGCACTTCCACGCCGGCCGCCAGATCAAGCTTCATCAGCGCGTCAACGGTTTTATCCGTTGGCTGGACGATGTCCAGAACACGCTTATGAGTGCGAATCTCGTACTGATCACGCGCGTCTTTGTTGACGTGCGGGGAGACCAGAACGGTGAAACGCTCTTTGCGGGTAGGCAGTGGAATTGGACCACGCACTTGTGCACCAGTACGTTTCGCGGTTTCCACGATTTCCTGGGTGGATTGGTCGATCAGGCGATGGTCGAAAGCCTTCAACCTGATACGGATTTGCTGATTTTGCATTGGATTTCAGACTCCAGGCTGTTCCCAACGGACGCACTACGCCCGCTAAAAGGAGGCGTGATTCTATAGACGCCCCAATTTAGTGTCAACCCAATAAAAAAAACCCCCGCTGAGCGGGGGTTTTTTCAATCGGTCGAGTGATTACTCGATGATTTTGGCTACGACGCCGGCGCCGACGGTACGACCGCCTTCACGGATGGCGAAGCGCAGACCGTCTTCCATCGCGATGGTCTTGATCAGGGTGACAGTCATCTGGATGTTGTCACCTGGCATTACCATCTCAACGCCTTCCGGCAGTTCGCAGTTACCGGTCACGTCAGTGGTACGGAAGTAGAACTGAGGACGGTAGCCTTTGAAGAACGGAGTGTGACGGCCGCCTTCTTCCTTCGACAGGACGTAGACTTCTGCGGTGAACTTGGTGTGCGGCTTGACCGAACCTGGCTTGACCAGAACCTGGCCACGCTCAACGTCGTCACGCTTGGTACCACGCAGCAGAACGCCGCAGTTCTCGCCAGCACGACCTTCGTCCAGCAGCTTGCGGAACATCTCAACACCGGTGCAGGTGGTGGTGGTGGTGTCACGCAGACCAACGATTTCCAGCGGATCCTGAACGCGGACGATACCACGCTCGATACGACCGGTAACAACGGTACCACGACCCGAGATCGAGAATACGTCTTCGATCGGCATCAGGAACGGCTGGTCGATGGCACGAACTGGCTCAGGAATGTAGCTGTCCAGAGTCTCTACCAGCTTCTTGACAGCGGTAGTGCCCATTTCGTTGTCGTCTTTGCCTTCCAGGGCCATACGAGCGGAACCGATGATGATCGGAGTGTCGTCGCCTGGGAAGTCGTAGGTGGACAGCAGGTCGCGAACTTCCATCTCGACCAGTTCCAGCAGCTCGGCGTCGTCTACCAGGTCAGCCTTGTTCAGGAAGACCACGATGTACGGAACGCCAACCTGACGGGACAGCAGGATGTGCTCACGGGTTTGTGGCATCGGACCATCGGCGGCCGAGCAAACCAGGATCGCGCCGTCCATCTGGGCAGCACCGGTGATCATGTTCTTCACGTAGTCAGCGTGACCTGGGCAGTCAACGTGAGCGTAGTGACGAATGGTCGAGTTGTACTCAACGTGAGCGGTGTTGATGGTGATACCGCGTGCTTTTTCTTCCGGAGCCGAGTCGATCTTGTCGAACTCAACGATTGCCGAACCGAAAACTTCGGAGCAAACGCGAGTCAGAGCTGCGGTCAGAGTGGTCTTACCGTGGTCAACGTGGCCGATGGTGCCAACGTTAACGTGCGGAAGGGAACGATCAAATTTTTCTTTAGCCACGACAGTGAACCTCTTGCCTAAAGGGGATTAGCCTTGTTTTTTAACGAGTGCTTCGACGATGTTCGACGGAGCTTCGGCGTATTTGGAGAATTCCATGGAGTAGCTTGCGCGACCCTGAGACATGGAACGAACGTCGGTCGCATAACCGAACATCTCTCCGAGCGGAACTTCAGCACGGACGACGCGGCCGGAGACCGACTCATCCATACCCTGGACCAGACCACGACGACGGTTCAGGTCACCCATCACGTCACCCAGGTAGTCTTCCGGGGTTACAACTTCGACCTTCATGATCGGCTCGAGGACCACGCCACCGCCCTTCTGGGCCAGTTGCTTGGTTGCCATCGAAGCAGCGATCTTGAACGCCATTTCGTTGGAGTCGACGTCGTGGTACGAACCGTCGAATACCGCGGCCTTCAGGCCGATCAGAGGATAACCGGCAACAACGCCGTTTTTCATCTGTTCTTCGATACCCTTCTGGATCGGGGCAATGAATTCCTTAGGAATCACACCACCAACGACTTCGTTGGAGAACACCAGACCTTCGGTGATGTTGCCCTTGTCGTCCTGATCTGGCTCCGAGAAACGGATCCAGCAGTGACCGAACTGACCACGACCACCCGACTGACGGACGAACTTGCCTTCGATCTCGACGTTGGACTTGGTGATCTTCTCGCGGTACGAAACCTGAGGCTTGCCGATGTTGGCTTCGACGTTGAACTCGCGCTTCATGCGGTCAACGAGGATGTCCAGGTGCAGCTCACCCATGCCCGAGATGATGGTCTGGCCAGTCTCTTCGTCGGTCTTGACGCGGAACGACGGGTCTTCCTGGGCCAGCTTGCCCAGAGCGATACCCATCTTCTCCTGGTCAGCCTTGGTTTTCGGCTCGACGGAGAGCGAAATAACCGGCTCAGGGAAGTCCATACGCTCAAGGATGATTGGCTTGTCGATGTCGCACAGGGTTTCGCCGGTGGTCACATCTTTCATGCCGATCAGCGCCGCGATGTCGCCAGCGAGCACTTCCTTGATCTCTTCACGCTGGTTGGCGTGCATCTGCACCATACGACCAACGCGCTCTTTCTTGCCCTTGACCGAGTTGATCACGGAGTCACCGGACTTCAGAACACCCGAGTAGACGCGAACGAAGGTCAGAGTACCTACGAACGGGTCGGTCGCGATCTTGAAGGCCAGAGCCGAGAACGGCTCGTTGTCGTCTGCGTGACGCTCGTCTTTACGAACAGCCGGATCTTCTTTATCCAGGTCCTTGTCGTCCGGGTTGATACCCTGGATTGCAGGGATCTCGGTCGGAGCAGGCAGGAACTCGATAACGGCGTCGAGAACCAGGGGAACGCCCTTGTTCTTGAACGACGAACCGCAGACAGCCGGAACGATCTCGCTGGCCAGGGTGCGCGCGCGCAGGCCTGCCTTGATCTCTTCGACGGTCAGCTCACCTTCTTCAAGGTACTTGTTCATCAGCTCTTCGTTGGCTTCAGCAGCAGCCTCCACCATGTTCGCGCGCCACTCTTCGGCCAGCTCGAGCATGTCCGCAGGAATTTCTTCCTCGCGGTAGGTGGTGCCTTTGTCGTCGTCGTTCCAGTAGATAGCCTTCATCTTGATCAGGTCGACCTGACCCTGGAAGTTATCTTCCGAACCGATGGCCAGCTGAATCGGGACCGGGGTGTGACCCAGGCGATTCTTGATCTGACCAACAACACGCAGGAAGTTGGCACCGGCACGGTCCATCTTGTTCACGTAGACAACACGTGGAACGCCGTACTTGTTGGCCTGACGCCATACGGTTTCGGACTGCGGCTCAACGCCGGAGGTACCGCAGAACACAACGACCGCGCCGTCGAGTACACGCAGCGAACGCTCTACTTCAATGGTGAAGTCAACGTGGCCGGGGGTATCGATGACGTTTACGCGGTAGTTGTCGTACTGACCAACGGAACCTTTCCAGAAGGTGGTAACGGCAGCGGAGGTAATGGTGATACCGCGCTCCTGCTCCTGCACCATCCAGTCGGTGGTCGCGGCGCCGTCATGCACCTCGCCCATCTTGTGGCTCAGACCTGTGTAGAACAGGATCCGCTCGGTAGTGGTGGTCTTGCCCGCGTCAACGTGGGCACAGATACCAATGTTACGGTAGCGGTTAATTGCTGTAGTACGAGCCATAAAGCCCTCGCAAAATGATTGATGCTTGAATTAGAAGCGGTAGTGCGAGAACGCTTTGTTGGCTTCAGCCATACGGTGAACGTCTTCACGCTTCTTGACTGCAGCACCTTTGCCTTCAGCAGCATCCAGCAGCTCGCCAGCCAGGCGCAGAGCCATCGACTTCTCGCCGCGCTTGCGGGCGTAGTCTACGAGCCAGCGCATTGCCAGAGCGTTACGACGGGATGGACGAACTTCAACCGGGACCTGGTAAGTGGCACCGCCGACACGGCGGGACTTTACTTCGACCAGCGGAGCGATGGCGTCGAGAGCTTTCTCGAAGATTTCCAGGGGGTCGCTGTTCTTGCGTGCTTTGACGGTATCCAGGGCACCGTAAACGATGCGCTCGGCTACGGCCTTCTTGCCGCTTTCCATCACGTGGTTCATGAACTTGGCGAGGATCTGGGATCCGTACTTCGGATCGTCAAGGATCTCACGTTTTGCTGCTACACGACGTCTTGGCATGATAAGCCCTCAAACGGTCTTCAGGTTAGCCCGGGACGTGGGTCTTCGACCCCTGCCCGACCTTACTCTTATCGACTCAAAAAAATGGATGTCTGCAAACGGCCGATTACTTCGGACGCTTGGTACCGTACTTCGAACGACCCTGGTTACGGCCTTTGACGCCCGAAGTATCCAGAGAGCCGCGAACGGTGTGGTAACGAACACCTGGCAAGTCTTTTACACGGCCGCCACGGATCAGGACGACGCTGTGCTCTTGCAGGTTGTGGCCTTCACCGCCGATGTACGAGGAAACCTCGAAACCGTTGGTCAGACGCACACGGCATACTTTACGCAGTGCCGAGTTAGGTTTTTTCGGCGTGGTGGTGTACACACGGGTGCACACGCCACGACGCTGCGGGCAGTTCTGCAGCGCAGGAACGTCGGACTTCTCGACCGAACGCTTGCGCGGCTGACGTACCAGCTGGTTGATAGTTGCCATCTACTAGCTCCACTGATTGTCTTGCGACTCTATTGTCTTGCAAGAAAGCCAAAAATTGGCGAGACGGAGCCTCACCAAATTTAAGGGTACAAAAGTCTACGGAGGATCTTGCACCCAGTCAAGACGAGGCCCCGGCCCTCCTCGCCCGATCATCGGCAACAATTCATGTCACCGATGATCGCTCGAGGCCAGCCGGGGCCCTGCCCTGTACTTAGTTACCGCTGGAATTCAGCGCTTCGGTCAGTGCGGCTTCCACCTCACTGGCACTTACGCGCAGCGGTTTGTCGGCATCACGGCGACGCTTGCGCTCGCTGTGGTAGGCCAGACCAGTACCGGCCGGGATCAGACGACCCACGACCACGTTCTCTTTCAGGCCGCGCAGGTAATCGCGCTTGCCGGTTACCGCCGCTTCGGTCAGTACGCGGGTGGTTTCCTGGAAGGAAGCCGCCGAGATGAACGATTCGGTGGACAGCGAGGCCTTGGTGATACCCAGCAGCACGCGGGTGAACTTCGAGATGAACTTGTCCTCGCCGGCGAGACGCTCGTTCTCGACCAGTACGTGAGTCAGTTCCATCTGGTCGCCCTTGATGAAGCTGGAATCGCCCGACTCGGAGATCTCGACCTTGCGCAGCATCTGACGCAGGATGGTCTCGATGTGCTTGTCGTTGATCTTCACGCCTTGCAGACGGTAAACGTCCTGGATCTCGTTGACGATGTACTTCGCCAGCGCGCTCACACCCAGCAGACGCAGGATGTCGTGCGGATCGCTCGGACCGTCGGAGATGACTTCGCCGCGGTTGACCTGTTCGCCTTCGAAGACGTTCAGGTGGCGCCACTTCGGAATCAGCTCTTCGTACGGATCACTACCGTCGGTCGGAGTGATGACCAGACGACGCTTGCCCTTGGTCTCTTTACCGAACGCGATGGTGCCGCTGACTTCAGCCAGGATCGAAGCTTCCTTCGGACGGCGCGCTTCGAACAGGTCGGCAACGCGCGGCAGACCACCGGTGATGTCACGGGTCTTCGACGTTTCTTGCGGGATACGCGCGATAACGTCACCGACACCGATCTGGGCACCGTCAGCCACACCGACGAGGGCGTTGGCCGGCAGGAAGTACTGGGCAGGTACGTCGGTACCTGGCAGGTACAGGTCCTTGCCATTGGCGTCGACCATCTTGATTGCCGGACGGATTTCCTTGCCTGCGGCAGGGCGATCCTTGACGTCCAGGACCTCGATGTTGGTCAGGCCGGTCAGTTCGTCGGTCTGGCGCTTGATGGTGATGTTTTCTTCCATGCCCACGAAGGTCACGGTACCTTTCAGCTCGGTAACGATCGGGTGGGTGTGCGGGTCCCACTTGGCGACAATGGCGCCAGCTTCGACCTTCTCACCTTCCTTGACCGAAATCACCGCACCGTAAGGCAGCTTGTAGCGCTCGCGCTCACGGCCGAATTCGTCGGCAATGGCCAACTCACCCGAACGCGATACGGCAACCAGGTTGCCATCGGCACGCACGACCTGCTTGAGGTTGTGCAGACGCACCATGCCGCCATTCTTCACCTGGACGCTGTCGGCAGCCGAGGTACGGCTTGCAGCACCACCGATGTGGAACGTACGCATGGTCAGCTGGGTACCCGGCTCACCGATCGACTGCGCAGCGATAACGCCGACAGCTTCACCGATGTTCACCTGGTGACCGCGAGCCAGGTCACGACCGTAGCACTTGGCGCAGATGCCGTAGCGGGTTTCGCAGTTGATCGGCGAACGCACGATCACTTCGTCGATGCTGTTCAGCTCGATGAACTCGACCCACTGCTCATCCACCAGGGTACCGGCAGGAACGATGACGTCCTCGGTGCCCGGCTTGAACACGTCACGGGCGATGACACGACCCAGTACGCGCTCACCCAGCGGCTCGACAACGTCGCCGCCTTCGATGTGCGGAGTCATCAGCAGGCCCTGGTCGGTGCCGCAGTCGATCTCGGTAACTACCAGATCCTGGGCAACGTCTACCAGACGGCGAGTCAGGTAACCGGAGTTAGCGGTCTTCAGTGCGGTATCCGCCAGACCCTTACGAGCACCGTGGGTCGAGATGAAGTACTGGAGTACGCTCAGACCTTCACGGAAGTTCGCAGTGATCGGCGTCTCGATGATCGAGCCGTCCGGCTTGGCCATCAGGCCACGCATACCGGCCAGCTGACGGATCTGCGCAGCCGAACCACGCGCACCGGAGTCGGCCATCATGTACATCGAGTTGAAGGACTCTTGCTCGACTTCCTTGCCCTCGCGGTCGATGACCTTCTCTTTCGAGAGGTTGGCCATCATCGCCTTGGACACTTCGTCGTTCGCCTTGGACCACAAGTCGATGACCTTGTTGTACTTCTCGCCCTGGGTGACCAGGCCGGAGGCGTACTGGCTCTCGATTTCCTTCACTTCGTCGGTGGCGGTACCGATGATGCGGGCTTTTTCATCCGGGATAACGAAGTCGTTAACACCGATCGAAACGCCGGAAATGGTCGAGTAGGCAAAACCGGTGTACATCAGCTGGTCGGCGAAGATCACGGTCTCTTTCAGACCAACCACGCGGTAGCACTGGTTGATCAGCTTGGAGATCGCCTTCTTCTTCATCGACTGGTTGACCACGTCGAACGGCAGGCCGGCAGGCACAACCTGGAACAGCAGCGCACGGCCGACAGTGGTGTCGACGATACGGGTGTTCTTGGTGATGCTGCCATCACGATCTTTCACGGTCTCGTTGATACGGACCTTGATTTTCGCGTGCAGGGCGGCTTCGCCGGCGCGGAATACGCGGTCGACTTCCTGCAGGTCGGCGAACACGCGACCTTCGCCCTTGGCGTTGATGGCTTCGCGGGTCATGTAGTACAGACCCAGTACAACGTCCTGCGACGGAACGATGATTGGCTCACCGTTGGCTGGCGACAGGATGTTGTTGGTCGACATCATCAGCGCGCGCGCTTCGAGCTGGGCTTCCAGGGTCAGCGGCACGTGAACGGCCATCTGGTCACCGTCGAAGTCGGCGTTGTACGCGGCGCAGACCAGCGGGTGCAGCTGAATCGCCTTACCTTCGATGAGCACAGGCTCGAACGCCTGGATACCCAGACGGTGAAGGGTCGGTGCACGGTTGAGCAGTACGGGGTGTTCGCGAATCACTTCGGCGAGAACGTCCCACACCTCTGGCAGCTCGCGCTCGACCATTTTCTTGGCGGCCTTGATGGTGGTCGCCAGACCACGCATTTCCAGCTTGCCGAAAATGAACGGCTTGAACAGCTCGAGGGCCATTTTCTTCGGCAGACCGCACTGGTGCAGACGCAGGGTCGGACCTACGGTAATTACCGAACGGCCGGAGTAGTCCACGCGCTTGCCGAGCAAGTTCTGACGGAAGCGACCTTGCTTACCTTTGATCATGTCGGCCAGGGACTTCAGCGGACGCTTGTTCGAGCCAGTGATGGCGCGACCGCGACGGCCGTTGTCGAGCAGGGCGTCGACCGCTTCCTGCAGCATGCGCTTTTCGTTGCGCACGATGATGTCCGGCGCCGACAGATCGAGCAGGCGCTTCAGACGGTTGTTACGGTTGATCACCCGACGATACAGGTCGTTCAGGTCGGAGGTCGCGAAGCGGCCGCCATCCAGCGGCACCAGCGGACGCAGGTCCGGCGGCAGTACTGGCAGGACGGTCAGGACCATCCACTCAGGCAGGTTGCCCGAGCCCTGGAAAGCTTCCATCAGCTTCAGGCGCTTGGACAGCTTCTTGATCTTGGTTTCCGAGTTGGTCTGCGGAATCTCTTCGCGCAGGCGGCCGATCTCGTGCTCCAGGTCGATAGCGTGCAGCAGCTCGCGGACAGCCTCGGCACCCATACGGGCGTCGAAGTCGTCACCGAACTCTTCCAGCGCTTCGAAGTACTGCTCGTCGTTGAGCAGCTGACCCTTCTCGAGGGTGGTCATGCCCGGGTCGATTACGACGTAGCTCTCGAAGTAGAGCACGCGCTCGATGTCACGCAGGGTCATGTCCATCAGCAGGCCGATACGGGACGGCAGCGACTTCAGGAACCAGATGTGGGCAACTGGCGAAGCCAGTTCGATGTGCGCCATGCGCTCACGACGAACCTTGGCCAGGGCGACTTCGACGCCGCACTTCTCGCAGATCACACCACGGTGTTTCAGGCGCTTGTACTTACCGCACAGGCACTCGTAGTCCTTGACTGGGCCAAAGATCTTGGCGCAGAACAGGCCGTCACGCTCAGGCTTGAACGTACGGTAGTTGATGGTTTCCGGCTTCTTAACTTCACCGAACGACCACGAACGGATCATCTCAGGCGACGCCAGACCGATGCGGATGGCGTCGAACTCTTCGACTTGACCCTGGTTTTTCAGCAAATTCAGTAGGTCTTTCAAGGCCTTTCCTCCTGGCGGAGCAGGGAGCGGGCATTGCCTGCCCCACTCCCCTTCGCGTCACGTGTTATTCGGTTTCCAGATCGATGTCGATACCGAGCGAACGGATCTCTTTGATCAACACGTTGAAGGACTCGGGCATGCCCGGCTCCATACGGTGATCGCCATCCACGATGTTCTTGTACATCTTGGTACGGCCGTTCACGTCGTCCGACTTCACTGTGAGCATTTCTTGCAGGGTGTATGCCGCGCCGTATGCTTCCAGCGCCCACACTTCCATCTCCCCGAAACGCTGACCACCGAACTGCGCCTTACCACCCAGCGGCTGCTGGGTAACCAGGCTGTAGGAACCAGTGGAACGCGCGTGCATCTTGTCGTCCACCAAGTGGTTCAGCTTGAGCATGTACATGTAACCCACGGTCACAGGACGCTCGAACTTGTTGCCGGTACGGCCATCGAACAGCACCATCTGGCCGCTTTCTGGCAGGCCTGCCAGTTTCAGCATGGCCTTGATCTCACGCTCCTTGGCACCGTCGAAGACTGGGGTGGCCATCGGCACGCCTTTCTTCAGGTTGTTCGCCAGGGCGAGGATCTCTTCGTCGGTGAACTCTTCCAGGTTCTCCTGACGACCACCGATCTCGTTGTAGATCTCGGTGAGGAAGGTGCGCAGTTCAGCGGCTTTACGCTGCTCTTCGATCATGCGGTCGATCTTCTCGCCCAGACCCTTGGCCGCGAGGCCCAGGTGGGTTTCGAGGATCTGACCGACGTTCATACGCGAAGGTACGCCCAACGGGTTCAGAACGACGTCGACCGGAGTACCGTTGGCATCATGCGGCATGTCTTCGACCGGCATGATCACCGAGACCACACCTTTGTTACCGTGACGGCCGGCCATCTTGTCGCCCGGCTGGATGCGACGACGGATTGCCAGGTAGACCTTGACGATCTTCAGTACGCCCGGAGCCAGGTCATCGCCTTGCTGCAGCTTGCGCTTCTTGTCTTCGAACTTGTCGTCCAGCAGGCGACGGCGATCGACGATGTACTGCTGAGCCTTTTCCAGCTGCTCGTTCAGTGCATCTTCGGCCATGCGCAGTTTGAACCACTGGCCGTGCTCCAGACCGTTCAGCACGTCGTCGGTGATCACGGTGCCTTTCTTCAGGCCCGCGCCACCGTCGACCACCTGGCCGTTCAGGGCAGAACGCAGACGCTCGAAGGTCGCGCCTTCGACGATGCGGAACTCTTCGTTGAGGTCCTTGCGGATCTCGTCCAGCTGCATCTTCTCGATGGCCAGGGCGCGGCTGTCGCGCTCGACACCGTCACGGGTGAAGACCTGGACGTCGATGACGGTACCCTTGGTGCCGGTTGGCACGCGCAGGGAGGTGTCTTTGACGTCGCTGGCCTTCTCGCCGAAGATCGCACGCAGCAGTTTTTCTTCCGGCGTCAGCTGGGTCTCGCCTTTCGGAGTGACCTTGCCGACCAGGATGTCGCCAGCGCCGACTTCGGCACCCACGTAGACGATACCGGCTTCGTCCAGCTTGTTCAGCGCAGCCTCACCCACGTTCGGGATGTCCGCGGTGATTTCCTCTGGGCCAAGCTTGGTGTCACGGGCCACACAGGTCAGTTCCTGGATGTGGATCGTGGTGAAGCGGTCTTCCTGGACCACACGCTCGGACAGGCAGATGGAGTCTTCGAAGTTGAAGCCGTTCCACGCCATGAACGCGATGCGCATGTTCTGACCCAGTGCCAGCTCACCCATGTCGGTGGACGGACCATCGGCCATGATGTCGCTACGCTGAACCTTGTCACCTTTGCTGACCAGCGGACGCTGGTTGATGCAGGTGTTCTGGTTGGAGCGGGTGTACTTGGTCAGGTTGTAGATATCCACACCTGCTTCACCGGTCTCGACTTCATCATCGTTCACGCGAACAACGATACGGCTGGCGTCGACCGAGTCGATCACACCACCGCGGCGAGCAACCACGCAGACACCGGAGTCACGGGCGACGTTGCGCTCCATGCCGGTACCTACCAGCGGCTTGTCGGCACGCAGGGTCGGTACAGCCTGACGCTGCATGTTCGAACCCATCAACGCACGGTTGGCGTCGTCGTGCTCGAGGAACGGAATCAGCGACGCTGCGACCGAAACTACCTGCTTCGGCGAAACGTCCATCAGGGTGACGTCTTCCGGCGCCTTGACGGTGAATTCGTTCAGGTGACGAACGGCTACCAGCTCGTCGATCAGCTGCTTCTTCTCGTTCATCGCGGCCGAAGCCTGGGCGATGACGTGATCGGCTTCTTCGATCGCCGACAGGAACACGATGTCGTCGCTGACCACACCCTCTTTCACCACGCGGTACGGGCTTTCCAGGAAGCCGTACTGGTTGGTGCGGGCATAGGCCGCCAGGGAGTTGATCAGACCGATGTTCGGACCTTCAGGGGTCTCGATCGGGCACACACGGCCGTAGTGGGTCGGGTGTACGTCACGGACTTCGAAGCCGGCGCGCTCACGGGTCAGACCACCAGGGCCGAGTGCGGAGACACGGCGCTTGTGGGTGATCTCGGAGAGCGGGTTGTTCTGGTCCATGAACTGCGAGAGCTGGCTGGAACCGAAGAACTCTTTCACCGCCGCCGCAACCGGCTTGGCGTTGATCAGGTCCTGCGGCATCAGGCCTTCGCTTTCAGCCATCGACAGACGCTCTTTGACCGCGCGCTCGACGCGCACCAGGCCAACGCGGAACTGGTTCTCAGCCATCTCGCCGACACAACGGACGCGACGGTTACCCAGGTGGTCGATGTCGTCGACGATGCCCTTGCCGTTACGGATGTCGACCAGGGTCTTGAGGACCTCGACGATGTCTTCCTTGCTCAGTACGCCCGAACCTTCGATCTCGGTGCGACCGATACGACGGTTGAACTTCATGCGACCAACGGCCGACAGGTCGTAACGCTCGGCGCTGAAGAACAGGTTGTTGAACAGGGTCTCGGCGGCGTCCTTGGTTGGCGGCTCGCCTGGACGCATCATGCGGTAGATCTCGACCAGCGCTTCCAGTTGGTTGCTGGTGGTGTCGATCTTCAGGGTGTCCGAGATGAACGGACCGCAGTCGATGTCGTTGGTGTACAGGGTCTCGATGCGGACAACCTGGGCCTTGGCGATCTTCACCAGCAGGTCGGTGGTCAGCTCGGTGTTGCACTCGGCGATGATCTCGCCGGTGGCAGGATGCACGATCGCCTTGGCGGTGGTGCGACCCAGTACGTACTCCAGCGGCACGTCCAGCTCTTTCACGCCAGCCTTTTCCAGCTGGTTGATGTGGCGCGCAGTGATACGGCGGCCTTGCTCGACGATGACCTTGCCGCTGCCGTCATGGATGTCCATGACCGCAACTTCACCACGCAGACGCTGAGGCACCAGCTCCAGGCTCAGTTTCTCGCCGGACAGGTGGAACACGTTGGTGGTGTAGAAGGTGTTGAGTACTTCTTCGGTGCTGTAGCCCAGCGCGCGCAGCAGTACCGAGGCCGGCAGTTTGCGGCGACGGTCGATACGCACAAACACGCAGTCCTTCGGGTCGAACTCGAAGTCCAGCCAGGAACCGCGGTAAGGGATGATGCGCGCGGAGTAAAGCAGCTTGCCCGAGCTGTGGGTCTTGCCACGGTCGTGGTCGAAGAACACACCCGGCGAGCGGTGCAGCTGAGACACGATCACACGCTCGGTACCGTTGATTACGAAGGTACCGTTCTCAGTCATCAGGGGGATTTCACCCATGTAGACTTCTTGCTCTTTGATGTCCTTGATCGCTTTGTTCGACGATTCCTTGTCGAAGATGATCAGGCGCACCTTCACCCGCAGCGGGACCGCGAAGGTCACACCACGCAGGACACATTCCTTCACATCGAACGCCGGCTCGCCCAGGCGATAGCCGACGTACTCCAGGGCAGCATTGCCGGAGTAGCTGATGATCGGGAATACCGATTTGAAGGCCGCATGCAGGCCGACGTCGCGGAACTGATCCTTGGATGCTCCCGCCTGCAGGAATTCGCGATACGAATCCAGCTGGATGGCCAGGAGGTAAGGCACATCCATGACGTCCGGCAACTTGCTAAAGTCCTTGCGGATACGTTTTTTCTCAGTGTATGAGTAAGCCATCAGCATTCCCCAGCTTGGTCACCTGCTTGTTTGGCATCTCCCGGCGGGAGCAGCCAGAAAATCGTGCAAACCCCATGGTTTGCGCCACCGATATGGTGGTTGCCACTTCGCTATCGGGGCCGACCTGATCGGCCGCCAATAACGGAAAAAGGCCGGTGGCATAAGCCACCAGCCATCAGCCCTTCGCTTAACGCTCGGACTGGAGTCGCAAAGTCGAAATTACTTCAGCTCGACTTTGGCGCCTGCTTCTTCCAGCTTCTTCTTAGCGTCTTCAGCGGCTTCTTTCGAAACGCCTTCAGCTACAACCTGAGGAGCGCCATCGACTTTCTCTTTGGCTTCTTTCAGGCCCAGACCGGTCAGCTCGCGAACGGCCTTGATCACGTTCACTTTCTTGTCGCCGGCTTCAACCAGAACAACGTTGAACTCGGTCTGCTCTTCAACAACGGCAGCAGCAGCAGCTGGGCCAGCAGCGGCAACAGCAGCGGTAACGCCGAAGGTTTCTTCCATGGCTTTGATCAGCTCAACAACTTCCAGAACGGTTTTCTGGCCGATTGCTTCGATGATTTGCTCGTTAGTCAGGGACATGACTTAAATCCTGTATTGGGGTGACAGCCTACGCAGCCATCAAATTAAACATATGATTTTGAAAGAGGTTACGCGGCCTTAGGCAGCAGCAGCTTCTTTCTGGTCGCGAACGGCCGCCAGAGTACGAGCCAGCTTGCTGGTGGCGCCTTGAATAACGCTCATCAGACGTGCGATAGCTTCGTCACGGGTCGGCAAGGTAGCCAGTACATCGATCTGGTTGGCGGCAATGAAATTGCCGTCAAACGCAGCTGCCTTGATCTCGAACTTGTCCTGACCCTTGGCGAACTCTTTGAACAGACGAGCAGCAGCGCCCGGGTGTTCGTTGGAGAAAGCAATCAGGGTCGGGCCTTTGAACGCGTCGTTGAGGATCGAGAATTCGGTGCCTTCAACAGCGCGCTTGAGCAGGGTATTACGTACGACACGCACGTAAACGCCAGCCTCGCGGGCCTCTTTACGGAGTCCGGTCATTGCGCTTACAGTCACACCACGGGCATCAGCCACGACAGCGGACAGAGCGACTTTGGCAGCCTCGTTGACTTCAGCGACGATGGCCTTCTTGTCTTCGAGTTTAATTGCCACGGGTTTACTCCTGGTTTCTACCGTTTCATCTGGCCGGAGCCGGATGTCGTTTTGGTGTCTGATTCGCGAACGAATCGGGAGCACCATCTGCGTAGGCTTTAGGTTTAAGGCTTGCGCCGCCTACGGTCTTGGATAGCCCCCGCCAGGCAGGGACCCCAATTTAATAGTCGGTGCGACCAGGTCGCACCGACCGAGCATTACACGTCCAGCGAGCTCTGATCGATGATCAGACCTGGGCCCATGGTGGTGCTCAGGGTAACGCGCTTGACGTAGATACCTTTCGAGGAAGCCGGCTTGATACGCTTCAGATCAGCGATCAGGGCTTCAACGTTTTCCTTCAGCTTGCCGGCTTCGAAGCCGATCTTGCCAACGGAGGTATGGATGATACCGTTCTTGTCGGTACGGTAGCGAACCTGACCAGCCTTGGCGTTCTTCACGGCAGTGGCTACGTCTGGGGTCACGGTACCAACTTTCGGGTTAGGCATCAGGCCGCGAGGACCCAGAACCTGACCCAGCTGACCCACAACGCGCATGGCATCAGGCGATGCGATGACGACGTCATAGTTCAGGTCGCCGCCTTTCATTTCGGCAGCCAGGTCGTCCATACCTACGCGATCAGCGCCGGCAGCCAGAGCGGCTTCAGCAGCTGGACCCTGGGTGAAGACGGCAACACGTACGGTCTTGCCAGTGCCGTGTGGCAGCACAGTAGCGCTACGAACGACCTGGTCGGATTTACGCGGGTCTACACCGAGGTTAACGGCGATGTCGTACGACTCGACGAACTTGGCGGCCGGCAGCGAAGCCAGCAGGGTTGCGGCCTCTTCGAAGTTGTAGGCCTTGCCTGCTTCGATTTTTTCGGCGATAGCCTTTTGGCGCTTGGTCAGCTTAGCCATTACACACCCTCCACGTTCAGGCCCATGCTGCGGGCGGAGCCGGCGATGGTGCGTACAGCAGCGTCCATGTCAGCGGCGGTCAGATCGGCCTGCTTGGCCTTGGCGATCTCTTCCAGCTGAGCACGGGTAACGGTACCGACCTTGACGGTGTTCGGACGAGCCGAACCGCTGGTCAGGCCAGCAGCTTTCTTCAGCAGAACCGAGGCAGGGGTGCTCTTGGTCTCGAAGGTGAAGCTACGGTCACTGTAGACAGTGATGATCACTGGAGTCGGCAGACCTGGCTCTTGACCCTGGGTACGGGCGTTGAAGGCCTTGCAGAATTCCATGATGTTCACACCGTGTTGACCCAGTGCTGGACCAACGGGTGGGCTTGGGTTGGCCTGGCCGGCCTTTACTTGCAGCTTGATGTAAGCCTGAATCTTCTTAGCCATGAGCTACTCCAAATTCGGGTACGAACGCCTGATGGCTCCCCGTATGACTTGCGTTTTATCCCAGTGACGACAAAACCCCGCAGCACATAGGGCTGCGGGGTATGGGATGCTGCGTTCCGCTAGACCTTTTCGACCTGGCTGAACTCGAGCTCCACCGGGGTGGAGCGACCGAAAATGAGCACTGCAACCTGCAGGCGGCTCTTCTCGTAGTTAACTTCTTCGACACTGCCATTGAAGTCGGCAAATGGGCCGTCAATGACGCGAACCACTTCACCCGGCTCGAACAGCGTCTTCGGCTTCGGCTTGTCACTGCCGTCGGCAACGCGACGCAGGATGGCCTCAGCTTCTTTATCGGTGATCGGCGCAGGCTTGTCTGCGGTACCACCAATGAAACCCATGACTCGAGGGGTATCCTTGACAAGGTGCCAAGTCCCTTCGTTCATTTCCATCTGGACCAATACATAGCCAGGGAAAAACTTACGCTCGCTCTTGCGCTTCTGGCCATTGCGCATTTCAACGACTTCTTCGGTCGGGACCAGGATCTCGCCGAATTCGTCTTCCATGCCAGCCAGCTTGACGCGCTCGATCAGGGAGCGCATTACATGCTTCTCGTAACCCGAGTAAGCATGCACAACATACCAACGCTTAGCCACGAGACACCCTTAGCCAACGATCAAGGAGACCAACCAGCCGAGCAGGGAATCAAGACCCCACAACAGCAACGCCATGACCAGAACTACAGCCACGACAATCAGCGTGGTCTGAGTGGTTTCTTGGCGGGTCGGCCACACGACTTTACGGATCTCGGTACGAGCTTCCTTCGCCAGCGCAAAGAACGACTTGCCTTTGGCGGTCTGCAGGGCAACGAAGCCAGCGACAGCAGCCAGGGCAAGCAGGACAAGTACGCGATACAGGATCGGAGAAGCGGAGTAATACTGATTACCCACGACACCAACGACTACCAATGCGACAACAGCGAGCCACTTGAACAGATCAAAACGCGATTCTTGGGCTTCAGTTTTGGGAGTCATCGAGGAGGATCCTGTGAGAAGAAAGCCATCACACCGAGGTGAATGGCAGGTCAGGAGGGAATCGAACCCCCAACCTACGGTTTTGGAGACCGTCGCTCTGCCAATTGAGCTACTGACCTATAACGCTGTATCAGGCCGGCCATTATACCGGCCTGATCAAGTAAATCAACTACTTATTCAATAATTTTCGCTACGACGCCGGCACCGACGGTACGACCGCCTTCACGGATGGCGAAGCGCAGACCGTCTTCCATCGCGATGGTCTTGATCAGGGTGACAGTCATCTGGATGTTGTCACCTGGCATTACCATCTCAACGCCTTCCGGCAGCTCGCAGTTACCGGTCACGTCAGTGGTACGGAAGTAGAACTGAGGACGGTAGCCTTTGAAGAACGGAGTGTGACGGCCGCCTTCTTCCTTCGACAGGACGTAGACTTCTGCGGTGAACTTGGTGTGCGGCTTGACCGAACCTGGCTTGACCAGAACCTGGCCACGCTCAACGTCGTCACGCTTGGTACCACGCAGCAGAACGCCGCAGTTCTCGCCAGCACGACCTTCGTCCAGCAGCTTGCGGAACATCTCAACACCGGTGCAGGTGGTGGTGGTGGTGTCACGCAGACCAACGATTTCCAGCGGATCCTGAACGCGGACGATACCACGCTCGATACGACCGGTAACAACGGTACCACGACCCGAGATCGAGAATACGTCTTCGATCGGCATCAGGAACGGCTGGTCGATGGCACGAACTGGCTCAGGAATGTAGCTGTCCAGAGTCTCTACCAGCTTCTTGACAGCGGTAGTGCCCATTTCGTTGTCGTCTTTGCCTTCCAGGGCCATACGAGCGGAACCGATGATGATCGGAGTGTCGTCGCCTGGGAAGTCGTAGGTGGACAGCAGGTCGCGAACTTCCATCTCGACCAGTTCCAGCAGCTCGGCGTCGTCTACCAGGTCAGCCTTGTTCAGGAAGACCACGATGTACGGAACGCCAACCTGACGGGACAGCAGGATGTGCTCACGGGTTTGTGGCATCGGACCATCGGCGGCCGAGCAAACCAGGATCGCGCCGTCCATCTGGGCAGCACCGGTGATCATGTTCTTCACGTAGTCAGCGTGACCTGGGCAGTCAACGTGAGCGTAGTGACGAATGGTCGAGTTGTACTCGACGTGAGCGGTGTTGATGGTAATACCGCGCGCTTTTTCTTCCGGAGCCGAGTCGATCTTGTCGAACTCAACGATTGCCGAACCGAAAACCTCGGAGCAAACGCGAGTCAGCGCTGCAGTCAGAGTGGTCTTACCGTGGTCAACGTGGCCGATAGTGCCGACGTTAACGTGAGGTAGCGAACGATCAAACTTTTCCTTAGCCATCGATACAGTCCTCCGCAGAAGAAATAGTCATACAGCCTATAAAACAAAGGCAGATATTTTCATATCTGCCTTGTTTATATGGAGCTCTTGAGCGGATTTGAACCGCTGACCTCACCCTTACCAAGGGTGTGCTCTACCAACTGAGCTACAAGAGCGAAACACTTTGTGCAACAACAGCAAACTTGGAGCGGGTAGCGGGAATCGAACCCGCATCATCAGCTTGGAAGGCTGAGGTTCTACCACTAAACTATACCCGCGGAGCTTGCGGCTCTCGCTAAAACTGGTGGAGGGAGAAGGATTCGAACCTTCGAAGCTCTCGCAACGGATTTACAGTCCGTCCCCTTTGACCGCTCGGGAATCCCTCCAGATGTGGCCGGCATTCTATTTGTCTGCCGTCCTAGTGTCAAGCGTTTTTTCAAATTTTTTCAATCAAATCTGAAACTTAGCTGCTTTGACACCGCCTCCAGCTCTACCACCTCGGTGGTGTTCCCTGTGAAGCGGGCGCCATTCTATCAAGCTATTCAGCAGTTGCAATACCCTCGCACAAAATAATTTTGTGTTTTAAGTCTTTGAAATCCTTGGAAAGAGTCGAGAGCACCGCAGGGTCCAACAAACGCTCGCTTTCAGGGGCTACCTTGAGCCAGAAACCCTCGGCTCCCGGCAGCTGCCCAACCACCGGCAGGGCGGCGATATCCAGGCTGAGCAGGCGCTGACGCAGGGCATCGAGCTGCTCGCGTGCGGCCAGCCCGCCCACCACCAGGCATTCGTCGCGCCGCCTGGCCGGTGCCGCGGCCCCGGTCTCGCGCAGCAGGCGTATTTCCTGCTGGGAGCCTTTGTACAACGATAACGGGGCGACTTCCTTGACCTTAAGTGGAGCCTCCTGCTGATGCCATACGTAATAGACGACGTTGAGCACCACCAACAGCAGAAATAACCAGCGCATAGTCACCTCGACTCAATTGGGCAGGCCATGGCCAGGCCGACAAAGACCAGATCCGGCACGATGCGCGCCTGCGGTGCGGCGTCCTGCACCAGCGGCGCATCGCCCCCGGTCAGGAAGACCGTGAAGTCCTCACCCCAAAGCCCCCTGGCCTGCTCGATCTGGGTACGGGCAAACCCCTGGAGCATGAGCACGCAACCACGCTCGACCGCTTCGACCGTGGAGCGCCCCGGTGCCAGGCTGCCCAGGGCACGCTCGGCCGAGGCATCGTCATAGCGGATTCGCCGGGTGTGGGTGCGCAGCTGACTACGCATCAGCGGCATGCCCGGACAGATATACCCACCGAGGTGCTCACCGTCGGCCGCGACATAGTCGGCCTTGGCCGCGGTACCGAAGTCGATGACCAGGCAGGCGCGACCCGCCAGGTGATAGGCGCCCAGTGCGCCGAGCCAGCGATCCATACCCAGGCGCTGGTAGTCCTCATAGCCATTGCGAACGCCGGCCATTTCTTTCACCGGCTGGGCCACGCGTACTGCGACCCCGAACGAAGACAGGATCAACGCGCACAGCGCCGAAGTTTCTTCTTCACTGCGCACACTGACCATGCGACAGCCGATCAGGCGCAGGGATGAAAGCGCCGCGACGGCCGCAACCAGCGCCTGGTCGGAGTCGACGATACCACCACCATTGATGGTGGCGTCGGCCGCATGGATGACGCGCCACTTGATGAAGCTGTTTCCGCAATCGAGCTCAAGAATCATCACGCAACCTCAGACTGAGCTCGCCACCGCTGAAGCTCTTTTCCACACCTTCCACCTCGAGACGCAAGCCGCCTTGTCCATCCACACCCAACGCCACCCCATCGACGCGAGTGGTGCCGGCGACCAGCGAGACTTTGCGCCCCTGCCACAGGTGCGCCTGCTCCCATTCTTCCTGGAACGCGGCGAAACCATAGCGGCGATGACGAGCCAGCTCGTGCTGCAGCTGCCGGCTGAGCTCCGCCACCAAGCGGTTACGGTCCACCAGTTGTCCGGTCTCGCCGCGCATGGAGGCCCAGGGTTGGTCGATCTGATCCCCGCCCTGCATGTTCACATTGATACCGATGCCCAGCACCACATGACAGACATCCGCCGGATCGCCGACCAGCTCCAGGAGGATGCCGGTGATCTTGCGCCCGCTGGCTAATACATCATTAGGCCATTTCAGCCCGACATCCTTCAGGCCGAACGCCTTCAGCGTGCGCATGACCGCCAGGCCAACCACCAGGCTCAAGCCCTCGAGCTGGCGCATGCCACCATCGATGCGCAGTACCAGGCTGTAATAGAGGTTTTCGGCGAACGGACTGACCCATTGGCGGCCACGACGTCCGCGCCCGGCGCTCTGGCGCTCGGCCAGCACCAGGAACGGCGCGACTTGCCCCTGCGCGGCGAGCCTCAGACCCTCGGCATTGGTGGAGTCGATGGTGTCGTGAATGAAGGTCGGCCACGCCTCAGCTTCCGAGAACCCGGCGATTGCCTGCGATTCAAGCAGGTTCAGCGGCGCTGCCAGCTGATAGCCACGGCCACGGACCTTGTGAATGGTCAGGTTCAGTTCGCTCTCAAGGTGCTGCAGCTGCTTCCAGACGGCGCTGCGGCTTACCCCGAGGGCGGCCCCCAGGGCTTCACCGGAATGGAACCGGCCATCCTTGAGGAGATTCAACAACTTCAGCATGCCAGTCTCGACTTGGAATAAGGCTGGCATGATAGCCACGCCCCGAGGGCTTGCATAGGAAAAGGGCTACCGCCGGGCTTGCCGCCGGCGCGATGCCTGTGTAGGAGCGGCCTTGTGCCGCGAAAGGGGCGCGTAGCGGCCC